>JAFOHJ010000274.1 GCA_017421885.1 Clostridia bacterium | reverse complement strand
CATGGCATGAGTGCAGCCGTGGAAACTTTGAGGTCGACGACGAGCTTGTTATCCCTACATATGAAAAAATACTGGAGCTTGACGAGGAAAATATCGTAAACGCTGATTTTTCGCTTTACAATGAGATCTACTGCGTATTTGTCGAGGCTGTAGACCCTGTCAGCAGCTACCGAAATCTTTATTATATTTCGGTTAATGACGGTCTGCTTGTGGGAGCTCAGAGTTTTGAAGGAGATACGCTCGTATACTCGCTTTCAGTCAGTGTACTTGATATGCCGCAGGATACGAACGGTATTTTTTCACTTCCCGACGGAACAGTTGTGAAAACACAATAAAATGAGATAAAGGGGCTGCCTCGGCAGCCCCTTTTGAATACTTTACAATCCTAAAAGAAAGAGTGCTGCGATTATCAGGATAGTGTCGTTGATGTTTTCCTTTTCGTTGTCTGCCACAAGAAAATAAACCAGCACCAGGAGAAGCAGGGTGTCGCTGTTAAGCTCGGGGAGGCGTATATTGCCGCCAAACAGATTTTTCAGCGCTCCGCCGAGTAGCGAAGGAGGCTGCGTCTGCCCGATGCGTCCCTCGCTTGTTTTGGGATCAGATGGTTCGGACGACTGCTGCTTCGGATCAAAACTGCGCTTGTTATCATATCCATCTGAGTTTAAGTATCGATTATACAAGTGTTCATCTCCCTAGTATTCCGAGAGCAGACTTGGCCGCCTTTGTGATATTGGCCATCCTTATGGCCCGGTCGATGCTTTCGCTGCGCGATTGAGAAAGATATGGCTTTAGCGCGTTTATGAGGTCGAGTCTTTCAGGTTTAATCAGGTTTGCACTGCCGGACATTGCCTGGATAAACATGGGCAGAAGGGCGGCGATGCTTTCGAAAGACGACCCTGAAGGTGCACCCGGACTGCTGCCTGCGGTGTTATGTTCGTTTGTTTCAGGATTTCTCTTAAGCAGAGGTTCGGCAGTGGTCGGGGACGGCACAGCCATACCGGTCGAGGACAGGATGTCTGCGGCCAATGTCAGTGCATCTCCAAGGTTTTTGCCGTCTGCGCTGCTGATATTAGTTGTGTCGCCCCGTTCGCTCATGTTATTATACTCCTGTAACTTCGATTACTTTGGCCACCAAAGCTGCGCCTTCCTTGGTTGCAAGAAGAGTGGAAATAAGGACTCTTGCAGGGTCGCGTTCGGTTGCGGCAGCGGCAGCGGCTGCATTTTTAAGGGCATCTGCGCCCGAGCCTGCCAGCATTGCAATGAGCTGACGGCCATTTGAGGTGGATGCGGCTGCGCTGAGTTTGTCAAGGGCCTGGATTATTTTCATGCCCTGAGGTGTGCCCATGAGGGCGCGGGCCATTGTTTCATGTTCGGACATTGGTGAATACCTCCTGTCGGTCTTAATAAAGGCGCTGGTTGAGCGCCATACCATAATATATGCCGGGGCAAAGAAAAGTTGCCTGCTGAAAGGAAAAATATGAAAATATGTGTATGCAGCGATTCTCACGGAAATCGCGAAGGACTTATGAAAATGCTGAAAAAGGAGAGGCCGGAAGCACTTATATTCTGCGGCGACGGTGTAGATGATTTCAAAGGTCTTGACCTGCCTGAAAAGACACTTTTTGTAAGGGGAAACTGCGATTATTTCTGTCAGGAACCGGATTTTGCGGAGGTCGTGTGGGAAGGGGTTAAAATAATTGTCGCCCACGGTCATCGCTTTTCGGTGAAACGCACATTGGATGTGTATCTTTCCGAGGCTTTCGGAAGGGGAGCGCAGGTTGCTCTTTACGGACATAATCATATGCAGCATGCTTCATACCATGCCGGCGTTCTTATGCTCAACGGAGGCACCATGAGCCGGTTCAATGAGTTTTATGCCGTGCTTGAGGTAAACGGTGGTACATATGACTGCAGCCTGAGACGCTGCCTTTCAGATGAATAAAAGAAAAATCCAAGCTGCTGATGCAGCTTGGATTTTTTTGTAGCTTATTCTTTATTTTTCTGATTTTTGAGGTTTTCGCGGCATATGTCGGAAAGGGGACAGAGGGAGCATTTGGGGCTGCGAGCCGTGCAGATATCTCGGCCAAAGTGAACGAAACGATGACACAGCGAGGCCTGCTCTGTGGGCTCAACGATTTTTTTGAGGTCCATTTCGACTTTATAGGGGTCTCTGCCCGAATCGGTGAGCCCCAGCTTGCCAGCGATCCTCATGCAGTGCGTGTCGGCAACGATCGCAGGGTGGCCGAATATATCCGAAAGGATGAGGTTGGCTGTTTTTCGTCCGACTCCAGGAATAGTCAGCAGTTCCTCCATGGTATCGGGGACTTTGCCGCCGAAATCATTGATGATTTTATTTGCACCGAGCTTGATATCGCGAGCCTTCGTGCGGAAAAGGCCACAGGGCTTGACGATCTCGGCGATGTCTTCTTCGGGGGCGGCTGCAAGAGCCTCAAGGGTGGGATAGCGGCTGTAGAGCACTTCGGTGACCATATTAACACGGGCATCGGTACATTGAGCAGCAAGTCTTGTGGCAAAGAGCAGTTCGTAGTCCTTTGTAGCTTCAAGCGAACAACTGTCGGGATATTCTTTTTTAAGGCGCTCGACGACAATAGCGGCGCGTTCTTTTTTTGTCATAAAAACACCTGCCTTTATGTCATTTATTATAACAGAGGTTATAATCTCAGACAAGGTGGGATTTTAGGCGTATATTATTGAAATCGAACGCCAAAAGTGGTATTATACCAATATAATGCCTTTATTATGGACATATGCAGAAAACTGAGGTGTTTAATGGATATCCGTAACCGTTTGCAGCATCTGAGCCAGGCGCTCAGATATTATATCATGTTGATGGTCTCGCAGATCACAGGTGAGATCATTGTTCTCTTGTCTTGCGGCGGGCCGGAGATAGATACGAGTCTTCCTGATTCGGTTATAAGTGAGCAGGTCATGAACATTCTGGATTCGCACGCTTATCTGATAATAAGTGCGACATATCTTTTTATGGCGCTGTGGCTTTGGTGGAAACATTTCAGAAAAAAGGATCCCATTGTGTTTACGGTCAGCATGGGTGAGAAGAAGAATAAAACTGACAGAACTGATATGTTCTGGGCAGCGGTGACCGGACTTGGAGCAGGCGTGTGGATGCACATGATCAATACGGTTATTCCGTTTAGGCTGACTCCGTTTGAAACATTTGTTTCTCAGGGGCTCGAAAAGGCGGCGAATGTTGATGGTTTGCTTGTTCAGGTGATGGCGCTGATAATCATTGCTCCGATCATCGGAGAGGTGGTTTTCAGGGGGCTTATTTTCTCGAGAATGAGGATACTGATGAACCCGGTTGCTGCGGTTTTTTGTCAGGCTCTTATGTTTGCGTCCTTTTCCGGAAGCGATGCCGCAGCGGTAATGTTTTTTGCGCTGGGCATGATTCTTGGATTCGTTGTTCTTAAGTCTGACAGCATAAAGGCCGCTGTAGTCATGCATATGTCTTTTAACTGGACCGGTATGATGGCTGAGAGCTTTTTCGGTGATATAGCCGCATCGCCTGAAGAGTCCAAAGTTGTTATTGTTATTGCTGGTGCAGTATTTATGCTTGGCGGATATATGCTTTTCCGAGACTGCATCGGCAGCTTTTCAAATAAAAATAAGTAGGGGATTTTTCCATGCGTAAAGATATACTGTCTGTCACTTTTGATAATATCACACTTAAAGAGGCCATCGAAAAAGCGATGGGATATATTGAGCGGGGAGAGAAGTGCCGTGTTGTCACTCCCAATTCCGAGATAGGTCTTGACTGTCTTAAAAATGAAGAACTCAGACAGCTGGTCAACAGCTCTGAACTTGTATTGCCCGACGGAATAGGAGTTGTTTATGCTTCGCGCATTATTAAAAGACCGGTTATGCAGAAGGTCGCAGGCGTCGAGTTTGCCGAAGGCCTTGCCGATCGTATGCAGAACACAGGTAAGAAGCTTTTCCTGTTTGGCGGAAAACCCGGTGTTGCCGATCAGGCGGCACAGAAACTCTGTGAGAAGTATCCCGGACTTATCATCGCAGGCACACAGAATGGATATTTCAGCGATGAAAACGAGATCATTGATATCATCAACGGTGCCGATGCCGATGCGCTTTTTGTCTGCCTTGGCTGCCCCAAGCAGGAGTTCTTCATGCAGCGCAACCGCGACAGGCTCAATGTTTCGCTCATGGCCGGCCTCGGCGGAAGCCTTGATGTTTTTTCGGGCAATGTAAAACGTGCGCCCAAGATCTTTGTAAAGCTTGGTCTTGAGTGGTTCTACAGGCTTATCACAGATCCTAAGAGGATCAAACGTATGGCAAGGCTGCCGCTCTATCTCGTTTATGCGTTTACAAGTAAGGATAAGGGGGAAAAGATCGATGCTTAAAGTTCAGATGGTTGCCTGCACACCTTCGGCAGAGCAGCTTGTAGCTGCGGCTGCACGATTCTGCTATTCGCCCGCAGACACCGATTCCATCATGGAAAAGATGACCGAAGAAAAAGCGGCAGATTTTCTTGCGATGCTTGGCGACCTCGGCCATGAAAGCCCCATTGAGCATGCGTCATTTACATTTGCCATCGAAGGTGTATCGCGTTCGCTTTTGGCACAGATCACACGCCACCGTATTGCTTCTTTCAGCGTTCAGTCGCAGCGTTATGTAGCTGAAAACAGCTTTACATATATCACTCCGCCCGAGATCGAGAACGATCCCGAGGCAAAGGCCTTTTTCGTAAAGACCATGGAAGAGATCCAGGAGAGCTATAACAAGCTCAGCGATATTCTTTATAATAAGCATCTTGCGGCGCTGGGGGGAGAGAGCATACCCGGTAATAAGATAAAGGCGCGCAAGATGGCCAACGAGGATGCAAGATTCGTTCTTCCCAATGCCTGCGAAACAAAGATCATGATGACAATGAATGCTCGTTCTTTGCATAATTTCTTCAGGCTTCGCTGCTGCAATCGAGCTCAGTGGGAGATCCGCGAGTTGGCATGGCAGATGCTGGCCCTTTGCAAGAAGGAGGCTCCTCATCTCTTTGCCAAGGCCGGACCTTCATGTCTCTACGGTCCCTGTGCCGAGGGCAAGATGACCTGCGGCAAGGCGGACGAAGTCAGAAAAAGAGGTCTTGCCAATGTCTAAGTTTATTGTTCTCGAGGGCACAGACGGCAGCGGAAAGTCGACACAGCTTGCGATGATCTGCCAGAAACTTGACGAAAAAGGAATCGCCTATAAAAGGCTGACTTTTCCGAGATATGATAATCAGTCGTCGGCACTGCTGAGAATGTATCTTGGCGGCGAGTTTGGCTCTGATCCCAAAGCTGTTAATGCCTATGCGGCTTCCACTTTTTTCTCAGTCGACCGTTATGCATCCTTTATGACTGATTGGAAGGAAGCCTATGAAAATGATGAAATAATCGTTTCCGACCGCTATACGACCTCCAATGCTATTCATCAGGCTGGTAAGCTTGAAGGGAAGGAGAGAGAGGCCTATCTCGATTGGCTGTTTGATTTCGAGTACAGGCTGATGGGGCTTCCGGCTCCCGACAAAGTCGTATTTCTCGATATGCCTTCTGAACATTCTTTCAGCCTTCTCAATAAGAGGCAGGGTGATGACGGAGATATTCATGAAAAGGATCATGAATACCTTAAAAAGTGCCGTGAGAATGCCCTTGATATTTGCGAAAGATATGGATGGGCGCGTATCAGCTGTGCCGATGAAAACGGTGTAAAGAGCCGTGAAACAATTAATGCCGAGATTTTTGCTGCCATAAACGAGGTGCTCGGAATTGAATAAGGACAGGCTCTCGCTTACAGGAAGCTTCATGCCGATGCTGGCAATGCTTATCCTTATAGGTTTTGTATATGCGTTCGAAGGCGGAAAGATATCGGCTCAGCCCGGTACATTTGCCTTTGCTACCGTTGCGGCATTTTTGCTTCCGATGGCTGTTATTCTTGTAACGGCAAAGGGAAAAGAAGGCTTTAATAAGCGTTTCAGAGGTTTCAAGCCTCGCTTTATTCCTTTTGTTTTGTTTATGGGAATAACTTTGGCACTGATGTGCTTTCTTATCAACTGGGCGGTTACAAACGTGTTTGGTGTCGACTACAAAGTTCAACATATGCCTCTTTCAGGCGAGGGTTTTCCGCTCTGGCAGCTCATTATCATCTCTGTGATCGTTCCTTCTGTCTGTGAGGAACTGTTCTTCAGAGGAACATTGCTTCCGGCGCTGGAAAACGAGAGTTTCTATGCGGCAATGGCTGTATCGGCGCTTTCATTCGCGATGATGCACGGAGATATGACAAACTTCTTCGGGCCTCTTTCGGCAGGGCTTGTATATGGATATATGACATACATCACAGGTTCAGTCTGGTCGGCGGTGATCGCACATAGCGTCAATAATGCTCTGACATTTTTTATCGGATTTATGCTTGAAAAATATTCTGTAATAGGCCTTTGGGAGTATTTTCTTATTGGCGTAACAGTCATGTTTTTCATATTTCTCTATATTTCGTTGGGAATGCTTGAGAGGCTCATAGAACGCGGACGCGTTCCGAGGATCAAGCGCAGTGCTCTGATGCAGACAGTGCAGCAGATATTCTTCTCTCCGGGAGTTTGGGTGCTGTCGGTCATCTTCATGGCAAAAGTGATTTATTTATGATATCTAAATAGGAAGGAATTGGAATATGTCAAATATATCGAATGAACCTTCAAGACAGGAAAACAGCGGCCACGAAAAGAAGCGCAAGAAGAAAAGCGGATTTTCAGGCTGCCTGTCGGCTTTCACATATATTCTTTTTGTGCTTGGTGTTTCATTTGTGCTGTCGACCTTTGCTATTCTGGTAGCAAACGATATGCTGGGCTTGGTTCAGGACGAAACCCCTGTGTCGATAACCCTTTCTGAGGGCGAAACGGTTGCGGAAGTTGCTGAAAAGCTTAAGGAAAACGGTCTTATTGATCACAAATGGGCATTTAAGCTTTATGCCAAGCTCAAGAAGACTGATGGTTTCAGCACCGGTGCTTTCGACCTTGCAAGCAGCATGGACTATGGTCAGCTGATCAGCAAGCTTAGGCGCGCAAATCAGTCGACCGAAACTGTTACGGTTACTATTCCTGAGGGTTATTCCATTGTTCAGATAGCTGAGCTTATGGAAGAGAAAAAGGTCTGCGGCAAGCAGGACTTTATAGAGACGGCCAACAGTTATGACTACTCGCACGGCTTCCTCGATACCGTGCCTATGGTTGAAAATCGTCTTGAGGGATATCTGTTCCCTGATACCTATGAGTTCTATCTTGATGAGAACCCCGTAAGTGCCATCAATAAGATGCTCAATAACTTCAATAAGAAGTATACCGACGAGATGCGCAAGCTCACGGAAGAGCATGGTCTGACCATTGCCGAAGTAGTAAATTTGGCATCTCTTGTTGGAAATGAGGCCAAGCTCTCGAGAGAGCAGGGAACGATCGCCGGTGTTATCCGAAATCGACTTAACAACTCGGCGGCTTATCCTTACCTTGACATCGACGCAGCTCTTCTGTATGTTACAGGTCACAAGGAACAGCTTACAGCGGCCGATCTTGAGATCGACTCGCCTTATAACCTGCGTAAGTCGAGGGGCCTGCCGCCTACGGCTATCTGCAACCCCGGTATCGGTGCTCTTCTGGCAGCTATATCTCCGGAATCGCATAACTACTATTATTACGTAGTAGATGAGATCGAAGACAACGGAAGTCACATCTTCTCGTCTACTCTTGAAGAGCATAATGCCGCTATTGCACGCAATAAGGCTGCTCAGTAACGACGGGAGGACGAAAAATGATTAAGAAACCTGAGATCCTGGCTCCTGCCGGCGATTTTGAAAAACTCAGATATGCCGTTGCCTATGGTGCAGATGCTGTCTATATGGCAGGCAAGGCATATGGTATGAGAACGGCCTCGGGCAACTTTGAATATGACGAGATGAAGCAGGCCGTAGATCATTGCCACAAGCATGGTGTAAAGTGTTTTGTCACCGTTAATGTAATGCCCCGCAGCCATGAGATCGATGCGCTGCCTGCATACCTTGAGATGCTCGACAGCATCGGTGTTGATGCACTTATCGTTGCTGACCTTGGTGTAATCCCTCTTGTAAAAAAGTATGCGCCTAATGTAAAGCTTCACATAAGCACTCAGGCCAGCGTTGTAAACTACAGTTCGGCCAATATGTTCCATCAGCTGGGCGCCGACCGAATCGTTCTTGCACGCGAGCTGCCCCTTCGCGAGATCGTCGAAATCAGGCAGCGCACCCCAAAAGAGCTCGAGTTGGAAGCATTTGTTCATGGCTCCATGTGCATTTCCTATTCGGGAAGATGCCTGCTTTCCAACTTTATGATGGGTTCTAACCGCGATGCCAATCACGGAAGCTGTGCTCAGCCCTGCCGTTGGAGCTACGCTCTTATGGAGGAGCAGCGTCATGGCGAGTATTATCCCGTTTATGAAGACGAGAGAGGAACATATATCTTTAATTCGCGCGATATGTGCATGATAGATCATATCCCCGAGCTGGTAAATGCCGGTATTGA
The DNA here is from genome assembly GCA_017421885.1 of Clostridia bacterium. Next base: position 1,095 of record JAFOHJ010000274.1, on the reverse strand, counting down.
CAGCTTCAAGATCGAGGGACGTGCAAAGACCTCCTATTATGCGGCAGTTATCACAAATGCATACCGCCGTGCAGTTGATCTTTATGCTCAGCAGGGAGAAGGCTTCAAGGTTCCCGAAAAGATCAAGGAAGAGGTCTATAAGGTAAGTCACCGCGAGTATTACACCGGTTTCTATTTCGGCGAACAGCCCAGCGAATACCACGAAGACTCGAAATATATCCGTGACTGGGATGTATGTGCAATGGTTCAGAGCTGTGATGATAATGGTCTTGCGCATGCCGAGCAGAAGAACAAGTTCTCTCTTGGTGAAGAAGTCCAGCTGTTCTCTCCCGGCAAAGATCCTATTGATTTTGTCGTCACAGAACTGTATGATAAGGACATGAATCCCATCGAGTCGACGCCTCATCCCCGTATGGAGCTTTATATTAAGCTGCCCTGCAAGGCGGATGATATGTCGATAATCAGAAAAAATAATAAACAATAACTCTCAAAATAAAGAGGTAAACCAAAGATGAAAAATTACGGTCTTAACGAACTTCGCGAGATGTTCCTGCGATTCTTTGAAAGCAAGGGTCATCTTCGCCTTCCCAGCTTTTCTCTCATTCCTCAGAACGATGCATCCCTTCTGCTGATCAACGCAGGTATGGCGCCTCTTAAGCCCTGGTTCACAGGCGAGCAGGAGCCCCCTTCAAAGCGTGTCTGCACATGCCAGAAATGCATCCGTACAGGCGATATCGATAATATCGGTAAGACAGCACGCCACGGTACATATTTCGAGATGCTGGGCAACTTCTCCTTCGGCGATTACTTCAAGCGTGAGTCGCTTGCATGGTCGTGGGAGTTCCTGACCTCTCCCGAATGGGTAGGCCTTGATCCCGACCGTCTCTATCCTTCGGTTTATGAAGAGGATGATGAGGCTTTTGAGATCTGGAATAAGGAGATCGGCATCCCTGCTGAGCGTATCTTCCGTTTTGGTAAGAAGGACAATTTCTGGGAACATGGCGCCGGTCCCTGCGGCCCCTGCTCGGAGATCTATTATGACCGCGGCGAGAAATACGGCTGCGGAAAGCCGGACTGCGCGCCGGGCTGCGACTG
>JAFOHJ010000273.1 GCA_017421885.1 Clostridia bacterium | reverse complement strand
TGTCGCCTTTATCTGTTTTTTCCACACCGATAAGTTGTTTCGTCTTTTTATCCCAAAGCCTGTTGTACTGCCTACAGACAGCCAGGCATCCATACCCGTGTTATTGTTTATAAGGTTGAGATACATATAGTTGCTGTCAAAGCAGGATATGCCCAGAATGTTTGTCTTAAGTGATTCTGAAAGAGGATTTGCTGTTTGTTTAAGCGATTCGGGGTCTTCAAAAGAGAAAGCATTTGAATAGACCGAAAACCAATTTGAATTATTCGAAGTAATAATGGCATAAGAGATATCGGCTTCACTGGGAGATGAAGCAACGGAATAATTCTGAGAAAACATATTCTTTGATAAAAGCTCCAAAATTATGTCTGTGTTCAAAGAATCATTCTTTCTTATATGCAGATTTGAAAACCAGTTACCCATAGATTTACCTCCGGATCGGGATAAATAACTTTACCTTGATAGTATTATAACATTATAAAATGCATGGGTCAAATAGAATAAACCGCAAACAGTGTAAGTTTATTATCGAAAATTGTAGATAAAAGTTGTAAAGTGCGACTGTAATATGGTATGATAATATTCAAGTTAGACACTGCAAACGGAGGGGTTATAATGGGAGTTATAGGAACATTGATCGCGGTTACTGCGATCGCGGGAGTTGCCGGAACAGGCCTTGGCGGCCTTGTCGGAGCGATGCTCCAAAAAGATTCAAACAGAACAGTCAGTCTGCTTCTTAGTTTTGCGGGCGGCGTTATGCTCAGCGTGGTTTGCTTTGACCTTGTCATAGAGGCCATTGAAACAGGCGTGGGAGTTTATATCGTTATGGCAGCGATAGCTGCCGGCGTGGCAGTTATATTTCTGCTTAATCATATAATAGACAAGAATACCAATCCTGAAGTGCCTCATATAGACGAGAATCATCCCAAAACGGCTGATGATCTGGATGAACTTATTCATAGCGATCATTTTGAAATGCACTGCGCAAAAAAAGATAATAAGATGGCTCTTTTCATTGCTGGACTGGTAATGGCCAGTGCCATTGCACTGCATAATGTTCCCGAAGGCATGACCATTGGAGCATCTTATGCAAGTGATAACGGAGTTCTGGGAAGTTCTGCCATAGTTTTGGCGGTTCTTATCGGACTTCATAATATTCCCGAGGGAATGGCTGTTTCGGTTCCTCTGATAAGCGGAGGAATGAGCAAGCCTAAGGCCGTACTTCTGACAGCACTCTCAGGTGCACCTACTATTTTTGGCGCTCTTTTGGGTTATATGATAGGTGAGATAGGCGCTCTTGGGCTGGCACTCAGCCTCGGTTTTGCCAGCGGTGCCATGCTTTATGTTGTCTTTGGCGAGATCCTGCCTCAGGCTATACTTATGTATAACAGCAAGCTGCCGGCATTTTCTGCTATTTTCGGTATGCTGGTTGGCATGTTCATCATTTACGCATAAGCACAAAACACAGTTGTATTTTTGAGAAAATTAGTTATAATTAATGGTAGTGTCATTTCGGAAAGGAGGACATTTCATGAAAAAGGAAAACGATATCCTCGAGACTGTCGAGCTGCGTGATTGCCCCCTCTGCGGCGGTCCCAGCCTGATCGAAGAAGAGAATGATTGGTGCCTTTATGCAGCATGCCTCGATTGCGGCTGCCATACAGCCATCATTGGATATAACAATGAGGAAGAACGTGCTCAGGCTGCTGAAAAGGCTGCTTATCTTTGGAATCAGGGTAAGGTCGTAAGTCTGTCGCCCGGTGAATAAAGTTTTTTGCCCGGATGGAGTGTAACTCTGTCCGGGTTTTTGCTTTTTATGTTCAAATAACTTGTCGACTATTTATTTGAATGATATACTGATATAAAAGAAAACAAAAGGAGAGGTCAAGTTTGGATATCAACCTTAAAATAGAAGAGCTGCTCAGAAACGAGCACGGCGCCGATATCGTTGGTTTTGCCGACGTAGATGGCCTTGCCCCTGAGGGATATAAATATGCTGTTGTGGCGGCACTTGTGCTGCCGGCAAAGGTCATCGATGAAATACCCATCGGTCCCACACCTGAGTACGATGAAGTTTATCACGATTTCAATAACAGGCTTGAACAGATGGCGCATGCTGTTGCCGATATGCTTAATGAAATGGGATATAGATCGGCTGCATGGATCGGCGAGAAGACCACCTATGACGAAATGGCATTTAAAACCGAGCTGCCCTATAAGACAGTAGCCACACGCGCAGGAATTGGCTGGGTAGGTAAGTCCGATCTGCTGGTAACACCTCAGTTTGGTTCGGCAATTCGCCTTACCGTTGCACTTACCGATGCGCCCATAGTGCCCTCGGAACCTGTAACCGAGTCTAGGTGCGGTGCCTGCACTAAGTGCGTTGAGGCCTGCCCCGGAAAGGCCATCAAAAACAATCTGTGGTATCCCGGCATCGAGCTTTCCGAACTGGTCGATATCCCTTCCTGCCGCAAGGCAGCACGTGATCTTGCCGAAGTCACATTGGGCTACCGTACCACTATGTGCGGCAGGTGTTTTGCCGCATGCCCCTATACACAGAATTATCTGAAAAGGATCAGAAACGAAGAATAAAAGGAGGAAATCCTCATGAAGAAGATCGTCCTGCCCTATGGAAAGGGCACTATTGAAGCGCAGATACCTTTGAACAGATACAACGGCTCGCTTGTTTCCAAAATGACCGAGTATGTCCCCGAAAAGGGAGAAGTCGAGCTGGTAAAGGAAGCGCTTGAGAATCCTATCGGAACAAAGAAGCTTTCCGAGCTGGCTGTCGGCAAGAAAAATATCGTTGTCATTGCAAGCGACCATACACGTCCGGTCCCCAGCAAGATCATCATGCCCCTTATGCTTGAAGAGATAAGAAAGGGAAATCCCGAAGCGGATGTCACCATTCTGATCGCAACAGGTCTTCACCGTACCACGACCAAGGATGAGCTGGTTCAGAAGTTTGGTGAAGATATAGTTAAGGCCGAAAAGATAGTTATCCACGACTGCAGCAATCAGGATAATCTGGTCGATCTTGGTCTGCTTCCTTCGGGAGGAAGGCTTATTCTGAATAAGATGGCTGTTGAAGCCGATCTTCTGGTATCAGAAGGTTTTATCGAGCCTCATTTCTTTGCGGGCTTCTCGGGCGGACGCAAGAGCGTTCTTCCCGGTGTAGCCAGCCACGAAACGGTTTGCTATAACCATAATGCCGAGTTCATTGCCCATCCTTTTGCGAGGACCGGTGTGCTCGAGAACAATCCCATCCATCGCGACATGATTTATGCTGCAAAGAAGGCAGGACTCGCCTTTATCTGTAATGTAGTCGTAAGTGCCGAACATAAGGTTCTCTTTGCCGTTGCCGGCGACTGCGACGAGGCGCATGCAAAGGGCTGTGAGTTCCTTTCCAGCTACTGCAAGGTCGATAAGATCCCGGCAGATATCGTTATCAGCACAAACGGCGGATATCCTCTTGACCAGAATATTTATCAGGCTGTAAAGGGCATGACTGCTGCCGAGGCCACAGTCAATGATGGCGGTGTTATCATTATGGTGGCAAAGTCCAACGACGGACACGGTGCACCTGTTTTCTACGAAACCTTCAGGAATGAGAAGGACGACGATAAGCTTATGGCCCAGTTTATGGCAACTCCCAAGGATAAGACCATCCCTGATCAGTGGCAGTCGCAGATATTTGTTCGCGTTCTGCAGAGGGCAAAGGTCATTTATATCTCCGATGCTCCCGATAATGTGGTTGAAGATCTCCATCTGATCCCTGCTCACTCTATAGATGAAGCTATTGGTATGGCAGATGAACTTCTGGCTCAGCGCGGCATAGAAAATGCCGGGATCACAGTTATTCCCGATGGCGTTGCGGTAATGGTTCTCTGATTTAAGGTGAAAGATATGAAAAAAGTTGTTTTGATCCCCGATTCTTTTAAGGGGACTCTCAGTTCGGCACAGATCTGCTCGATAGTAGGGGAGAAGGTAAAAAAATACTTCCCCGAATGCGAAGTTGTTTCGATTCCTGTCGCCGATGGTGGAGAGGGCAGTGTAGACTGTTTTCTGACGGCCCTTGGCGGTGAAAAGATATACGAAACGGTCAAAAATCCATATTTTGAGGATATGACGTCCTTCTATGGCCTTATTGACGGCGGCAGAACCGCCGTTATCGAGATGGCTTCCTGTGCAGGTCTTCCCCTTGTTGAAGACAGAAAGGATCCCCGAAAGACAACTACATACGGCGTAGGCCAACTCATCCTTGCAGCAGCAGCCAGAGGCGTAAAAAAGATCATTGTGGGCCTTGGCGGCAGCTCGACAAATGATGGTGGCTGCGGCGCTGCCGCAGCTGTTGGCATCAGATTCCTCAATAAGAAGGGCGAGGCTTTTATTCCCACTGGCGGCACAACACACGATATCGTTTCCATCGATTTTTCGGGCCGCAATAAGGCTCTTGAGGGTATAGAGATCGTGACTATGTGCGATATTGACAATCCTATGTACGGTCCCACGGGGGCATCTCATGTCTTCGGCCCTCAGAAGGGTGCAGATCCCGAGATGGTGCTTTTCCTTGACGAAGGAATCAAAAATCTCTGTGAAGTTATAAAGAAGGACAAGGGCATAGATCTCAGCCAGGTGCCCGGAGGCGGCGCGGCAGGTGCTATGGGCGCAGGCATGATCGCTTTCTTTGATTCAAGGCTTCAGA
>JAFOHJ010000272.1 GCA_017421885.1 Clostridia bacterium | reverse complement strand
CCATGCAAGGGTATATACTTTAACATATATGTCTCCGAAAGGATCAGGTTTGAAATCACTATGAAAGAATTGCTTATCGGCAATGCCGCCATTGCCCGCGGTCTCTACGAGGCCGGCTGCAAGGTGGTATCCTCCTACCCGGGCACCCCGAGTACGGAGATCACGGAATTTGCCGCCGAATATCCGGAACTCTACGCCGAGTGGGCCCCCAACGAGAAGGTCGCCTGCGAGGTGGCTATCGGTGCCTCCATCGCCGGCGCCCGCGCCTTCTGCGCCATGAAGCACGTCGGTCTCAACGTCGCTGCCGACCCCCTCTACACCGCCTCCTACACCGGTGTTTCCGGCGGTCTCGTCATCGGCGTCGCTGACGATCCCGGCATGTTCTCCTCCCAGAACGAGCAGGACACCCGCCGCCATGCCATCGGTGCCAAGCTGCCCGTGCTGGAGCCCTCCGATTCCGAGGAGTGCCTTGCCTTCACCAAGCTCGCCTTTGAGCTCTCCGAGGCCTTTGACACCCCCGTCATCCTGCGCATCACCACCCGCGTCGCCCACTCCCGCAATCCCGTGGAGCTGTCCGTGCGCGTGGAGGTGCCCAACAAGCCCTACGAGAAAAATCCCCAGAAGTACGTCATGATGCCTGCCATGGCAAAGGTGCGTCATGAGTTCGTGGAGGAGCGCCAGAAGAAGCTCGCCGCCTATGGCGCCGACTGCCCCTTCAACCGCGTGGAGATGGCTGACACCAAGATCGGCGTCATCACCTCCGGCATCTCCTATCAGTACGTCAAGGAAGCGTTGGGCGACCGCGCCTCCGTGCTGAAGCTTGGTCTCACCAATCCCCTGCCCGATTCCCTCATTCTCGATTTTGCCTCCAAGGTCGACAAGCTCTATGTTGTTGAGGAGCTTGAGGACATCATCGAAACCCGCTGCCGCGCGCTCGGGCTGGATGTCACCGGCAAGGATATCTTCTCCCTGTGCGGCGAGTACTCCCATGCCATGGTCAAGAAGGCCATCCTCGGCGAGGAAACCGAGTCTGTCGCCTTCCCTGAGGCCATTCCCGGCCGTCCCCCGGTGCTTTGCCCCGGCTGCCCCCATCGCGGTCTTTATTACGCGCTGAAGCAGGCCAAGGTCTACGTCAGCGGCGATATCGGCTGCTACACCCTCGGCGCCGCCGCACCTCTTTCGGCAATCGACACCACGATTTGCATGGGCGCGTCGGTATCAATGCTCCACGGCTTTAACATTGCAAACGAAAAGGCAGGGGAGAAGATAAAGTCGGTTGCGGTAATCGGCGATTCAACCTTTATGCATTCGGGCATAACCGGACTTATCGATATTGCCTACAACAGAAGCAACTCCACCGTAATAATTCTCGATAACTCAATAACCGGTATGACGGGTCATCAGCAGAACCCCACAACCGGCAAAAACATAAAGGGAGATCCCACGGCTGCCGTTTCGCTTGAAGCGCTTGTAAAATCCATCGGCATCGAGCTCGTTTCAATAGTCGATCCCTTCGATATAAAAACTCTCGAAACAACGATAAAGGAATACACCGCCCTCGATACTCCCTCGGTGATCATCTGCCGCCGTCCCTGCGCGCTTCTTAAATACGTAAAGCCCTCGGCTCCCGTATCGATAGACCCGAAAAAGTGCGTAAGCTGCGGAATGTGCTTGAAGGCAGGCT
>JAFOHJ010000271.1 GCA_017421885.1 Clostridia bacterium | reverse complement strand
GTTCAGAGCCTTCGCTCTCTTGGCCAGATCGGTCTTGCCTGCGGTGGCACCGTTCTCGGCTTCGACTCTCATCTCCAGGTTCTTCTTGGTGCTGTCGGTGAGGACCTCGCCGAGGAGCTCCGCGAACTTCGCAGCATGCTCGGCCTCTTCGTAAGCGGCCTTCTCCCAGTACAGGCCGATCTCCGGGTAGCCCTCGCGGTGCGCGACACGGGCCATCGCCAGATACATGCCGACCTCGGAGCACTCGCCTTCGAAGTTCTCACGCAGGCCCTGGATGATCTCTTCCGGCGCGTTCTTGCCGACGCCGACCACATGCTCGGCAGCCAGGTCTTCTCGCCCTTCATCTCGTTGAACTTGCTGCCCGGAACCTTACAGATCGGGCACTTCTCCGGGGCGCTCTCACCCTCATGAACATAACCGCAAACCGGGCAAACAAACTTCTTCATAACAATTTCCTCCCATATGATTGTTTTTTTAATATGCTCTCTGCGTGACGCCGCAGATTGTGTCGTTTTTTACTGCGCTTCGCTGCAGGCCTTACAGATCCCGTGTGCGTTGACCTCGGCAAATTCAACCTGATGCCCGCAGCATTTCGCCGCTTCCCGGATCATGCCGGTCATATCCGCCTGAACATCAATCACCTTTCCGCAGCGGCTGCACACCAGATGCATATGCTGGTCGCGAATGTATTCATACACCGCGCTGCGCTTGCCCACGGACAATCGCCTGATCAAGCCCATCTCCGTCAGATGGTCAAGGGCGCGATAGACCGTTGCCGTGCCGATGTTTTCAAGGCTTTCAAGGATCTCCTCGGCTGTCAGGTGGCACCGCTTGCTGGCCAGCACATCGAGCACCGTCTTTGCCTGTGCGCTGATTCTTCCGCTCGTCGCGTCCCCTCCTCTCTTGAGATCTTATGGGTGTATTATACGATAATAATTCTCATCTGTCAATATGTTTTTTGACATTTTTGAGAATTATTTTCATTGCTTATGAAAACTCAGGAACGAAGCAGGCTGTGCTCACGCCCACATCCGAAATGCACTGCCGATCATCGTTTTTTGCGCCCATGGCCGATATTTTCACGCAATTTCCTACAATAATGATCCCCCGGCGGAGCCGGGGGTTTTTCTTCGACGGGCATAGCCCTATATTACTGGCCACGTGTCACGTCACGTTGGTACGATCTGGCACCTGCATAAGCCTGTCACTTGCCACCCGTAAACGGGCTCAGCTTACTCAGATGTTTCCCATTGTCAGCTGTTCTCCAGCTTGATCTTCGTCCAACTGATGTTTGATGTACTCAGCTATTTTCTTTGTATTCTTTCCTGTTGTGTCTACATAGTATCCTCTGCACCAAAACTCTCTGTTCCTGTACTTATACTTTAGCTCTGGATACTTTTCGTAGATCATTAAACTACTTTTCCCTTTTAGGTATCCCATAAAATTCGATACTGCTACTTTAGGTGGTATTTTTACCAGCATGTGTACATGGTCCTTGCATACTTCTGCTTCTACTATCTCTACCTTTTTCCATTCACACAGCATCCTCAAGATTTTTCCTATTTCTGCTCTCTTTTCTCCAAAGAATACCTTTCTTCTGTACTTCGGTGCAAATACGATATGATATTTACAATTCCAACTCGTGTGTGCTAAACTGTTCATGTCATTCATTCGAATGTCCTCCTTTTGTTGT
>JAFOHJ010000270.1 GCA_017421885.1 Clostridia bacterium | reverse complement strand
CTTTTCTATGCGCTTGCCGCCAAACACCGAGGGTGTGCCGCCCCCGATATAAACTGTATCGACCACGGGGCCCTCAAAAGGAAAGTATTCTGCCAGCTGCGAGATAAGCGCATCAAGATAACGATCCATCAGCTTATCGTCGTAATTGCAGATAGAATAAAAGTCGCAGTAGTCGCATTTGCGCTTGCAGAAGGGTATGTGGATATATAATCCAAGAGCCATGGTATTAATCCTCGTCAAGACGAAGGACAGCCATGAAGGCTTCCTGAGGTACCTCAACAGAACCGAGGGAGCGCATGCGCTTCTTACCTTCCTTCTGCTTCTCCAGCAGCTTTTTCTTACGGGTTACGTCACCGCCGTAACACTTGGCAAGAACGTCCTTACGCATGGCCTTGATGGTCTCACGGGCAATGATCTTGCCGCCGATGGCAGCCTGAACAGGAACTTCGAAGAGCTGACGGGGAATGTTCTCCTTGAGCTTTTCAACGATCTTTCTGCCGCGTGCATAAGCGCTCTCAGCATGAACTATGAAGGACAGTGCATCAACAACGTCACCATTGAGCAGGACATCCAGTTTGACCAGATTGGACTTCTGATATCCGATCAGTTCATAGTCAAGCGATGCATAGCCGCGGGTGCGCGACTTGAGGGCGTCAAAGAAGTCGTAGATGATTTCGTTAAGGGGCAGCTCATAGTGAAGCTCTACACGGTTTGCATCGAGATACTTCATATCCTTATACACACCGCGGCGAGCCTGACAGAGCTCCATCAGATTACCTACATACTCGGAAGGCGTGATGATATTTGCCTTTACGATAGGTTCCTCGGTATATTCGATCTCGCCGGGATTGGGATAGTTAAGAGGATTATCGAGTATCAGCTCTTCGCCGCTGGTCTTCTTTACATGATAGATAACGCTGGGTGCAGTGGTGATAAGGTCGAGGTTATACTCGCGCTCGAGGCGCTCCTGAATGATCTCGAGGTGCAGCAGGCCGAGGAAGCCGCAGCGGAAGCCGAAACCAAGGGCTGCCGAGCTTTCCGGCTCGAAGGTCAGCGATGCATCGTTGAGCTGGAGCTTTTCGAGGGCATCACGCAGGTCAGGATACCTCTTGCCATCGGCAGGATATATGCCCGAGAATACCATGGGCTGTACCTTGCGGTAACCCTGCAGAGGTTCGGATGCAGGCGCATCAGCATCGGTGACGGTGTCGCCGACACGGGTGTCGTTGACCGTCTTTATGCTGGCGGTGATATAACCTACCTCGCCTTCCGAGAGCTCGGCACAGGGTTCCATGCCTAGAGAACGGAGGTAACCTACCTCGACGATCTGGAACTCGGCGCCGGTGGCCATCATTCTGATCTTCATGCCGGGCTTGAATGTGCCGTCAAATACACGGATAAGAACGATTACGCCCTTGTACTGGTCATACTGGCTATCGAAGATAAGGGCGCGCGCGCCGTCACTTGTTCCTGCCGAGGGAGGAGGAACATTATCTACGATATCCTCCAGAACGGCGCGGATATTGATGTCGGCCTTTGCCGAGATCTCGGGAGCATCCATCGCGGGGAGACCGATGATGTTTTCGATCTCTTCCTTGATCTCCTGAGGTCTTGCCGAGGGCAGGTCGATCTTATTAATAACGGGAAGTACCTCGAGATCGTTCTCAAGGGCAAGGTATGTGTTGGCGAGTGTCTGAGCCTCTACGCCCTGAGCCGCATCGACGACCAGGATGGCGCCTTCGCAGGCAGCCAGCGAACGGGAGACCTCATAGTTGAAGTCGACATGGCCCGGGGTGTCGATGAGGTTGAGGTGATACTTCTCGCCTGCCTCAGATTCATATTCCATTCTTACAGCGCGTGATTTGATTGTGATTCCGCGTTCTTTTTCCAGCTCCATGTTATCGAGCAGCTGGCTGGTCATATCGCGCTCGCTGACAGCATTGCAATGCTGGAGCAGGCGGTCGGCCAGAGTCGACTTGCCGTGGTCGATATGGGCAATAATTGAAAAGTTACGGATCTTATTGCGATCTGCCATTAAGATATATCTTCCTTTCGATGAAAACCGCATGAAAAGCATTAAAAAGTGCCCTTTCAGGGCGATTTTCAGATGTTTTCGGATACTGACCCTATTATAAGGATACTTAAATAGAGTATATCATAAGGGGTGGAATATTGTCAACGAATGAGAGGATGTCCTGCCCTGCTATTGACTGTTATAATACTATAAGATTATAATTATAGTGACAAGAGATGTTTTACAAAAGACTGCGGAAAGCTATGTATTTAGGGTTTGCCGATTTTTAGGACATTCACAAGTTCACTACTGCTAAATTGAAAAACCGAAAAATTTTGGGGGGCTTTAATTATGCAGAATCGAAAAAAAGAGCCACCTATCGGGTGCATTGTTTTTATAAGTACCATAGCAACTTTGGTATTGTTCTTTATACTGTTGATGATAGCGATTTCAGGTCCTTAATAAACAAAAAGACAAAATCACATATGGTGAGTTTCCATTTCAACTTACATATGAGATTTCAAGTATCACGAATGGATTCCCAAGAATGCAAATCCACGCATCCTTCCATCGTTTCCCTGATACAAAAGCAAAAATACTACTCCCGTACAAAAAAACCAATAACAAATATCCTCTATACCAATCCACACATTTCCATG
>JAFOHJ010000269.1 GCA_017421885.1 Clostridia bacterium | reverse complement strand
ATAAACTAATTATTAGTCTTTCTAATGAAATATATTATACCCTGATGAAGCAGTTATGTCAAAGGTTTTTAAAAAACCTGTTTATTTCTGCATTGGAGGCTATGCGGGCGAGCACTGCTCGCCCCTACAACTGTCTGACGGGATAGCACCTTGTAGGGGCGTACATTACACGCTTTATATAATGGAGATATTTTGTTAACAAGCTTTAAAAAGTTATAGAAATCGGTTGAAGAAGTCTTAATCAGGCTTTATAATAGTTGAGCGCAAGCAAAACTGAAAATAATCTTATTTTTATAGAAAAAGGAGGGTGCAATTTTGGTAGAGATCAGAAACCTTACCAAGATTTACGGAAATCACCGCGCGGTTGACGACCTGACCATCACCGTCGAGAGCGGCCAGATCTATGGCTTCCTCGGCCCCAACGGCGCCGGCAAATCCACCACCATGAATATCATCACCGGCTGCCTTGCAGCCACCGAAGGCTCGGTCAGGATCAACGGATTCGACATTCTTACCCAGCCCAAGGAGGCCAAGAAGTGCATCGGCTATCTGCCCGAGCAGCCGCCCCTTTATTTTGATATGACGGCACGCGAATACCTCGAGTTTGCCTGCGGCCTTAAGGGCATCAAGGGCAAGGCCAACGTAAAGGCCGAGGTTGAGAAGGTTGCTGCCATGACCCAGATCGAAGACCACCTCGACCGCCTTATCAAGCACCTTTCCAAGGGCTATAAGCAGCGTGTCGGCATCGCTATGGCCGTTATCGGCGACCCCAAACTGGTCATCCTCGACGAGCCTACCGTCGGCCTCGACCCCAAGCAGATCATCGAGATCCGCGACCTTATCCGCAAGCTGGGCGAGCAGCGCACCGTTATCCTCTCGAGCCATATCCTTTCGGAGATCTCGTCGGTGTGCGACAAGATCATGATCATCCGTAAGGGTAAGCTGGTGGCCTGCGACACGCCCGAGAACCTGGGCCGCGCCATGGTGGGCGAGACTACCCTTTCCATGACCGTCGACTGCCCGGGCAAGCTGACATCGGTCAGCACGATCGAGGGCCTCACATCCTTCGAGTGTGTCCCCTCGGAGAAGGAAGAGGGCTGCAGCGAGCTTATCCTGCGCTATTCTCCCCAGCTCGACCTGAGAAGAGAGGCCTTCAGCGCCGTAGTTAAAGACGGCGGCATTATCCTCTCGATGAACGAAGAGCGCCTGAGCCTTGAGGACGTATTCCTCGAGCTGACGGCACCCGACGAGGCTCAGCCCCAAGAAACACCCGATGCCGCGAAAGGAGCCGAAGAATAATGGGCGTTATTTATAAGAAAGAACTCAGAAGCTATTTCAACGGCATGATGGGATATATCTTCACCGCCTTCATGCTGGCTGTTATCGGTGTTTACACCTATCTGGTCTGTTTCTATCAGGGCAGCCCCATCATTGCATATATCTATGACTCCATCAGGTTCATCACAGCTCTGCTCATCCCTCTGCTGACCATGCGCACCATGTCGGAAGAGCAGCGCCAGCGCACCGACCAGCTGCTTTATTCCTCGCCGGTGTCTACCTACTCGGTCATTATTGGCAAGTTCCTGGCAGCGCTGACGGTATATGCCCTGCCTCTGCTGGTGGCCTGCGCATATCCCGTTATGCTGGCCCGCTTCGGCGCCATCAACTACACATGGGCATATTCGGCCATCTTCGGCTTCTTCCTCATGGGCGGAGCCGCCATCGCCATCGGCGTATTCCTTTCGGCCCTCACCGATAACCAGATGGTGGCGGCTGTCATGTCCTTTGGCGCGATGCTGGCCTGCTATCTGATGCCCAGCTTCTCCAACCTGCTGTCGTCTTCGGCCCTCAGCTCCTGCGTCGGCTTTGCCGCAGTCAGCCTGGTGGCCGCATGGCTTATCTTCAGCTCGACCAAGAACGCCATTTTCGCAGGCGGCGTGGGCGTCCTCGGTGCAGGCGCATCTGTCGGCCTCTATCTTGCAAAGCCCACCCTCCTCGAGGGCAGCTTCAACTCGGCTATGAACGCCCTTGCGGTGTTCTCTCACTTCGACAGCTTCGTTTACGGCGTATTTGACCTGCGCTCGGTGGTGTATTTCGTCACCGTCATGGTTTTGTTCGTATTCTTTACGGTGCAGATCATAGAAAAGCGCCGTTGGTCCTGATGAAAGGGAGGTAACTTACTTATGAACGAAAAAAAGAATAAGAAAAGCGCCTTCTCCTTCAGCACCGACGCTTTTAAGATGGGCAGCAATCAGGTGGCCTTCTGCGCCGTTGCCATCCTTATCGCAGTTTTCCTCAACCTTATCGTTGGCGGCCTTCCCGCCACGATGACCCAGTTCGACATAAGCGGCCTCGGCCTTTTTACTCTGTCCGACCAGACGAAACATATCACCGAAAAGCTTGACGAGGAGATAACCATCCATCTCATCGCCGAGACCGGCGCCGAGAGCGAGCAGCTGGTGACATTGCTTGAGCGCTATGAGGCTCAGAGCAGCAATATCAGCGTAAACTATGTCGACCCCGTTCTTTACCCCGCATTCACCACCCAGTACACCGAGAATGTGGTAAGCCCCAACAGCGTCATCGTCGAGGGCAGCCGCCGATCGAAGGTGGTGGACTATTACGAGATCTTCGTTCCCGATGAGGAATATTATATGTATACCGGCGAGATAAGGATCAAGGAGTTCAACGGCGAAGGTGCCGTCACATCGGCCCTGAGCTATGTCACCTCCGATGTTCTGCCCACCATTTATACCCTTGAGGGCCACGGCGAGATGAGCCTGCCTGTCGGCATCGGCGACACCGTTGCCAAGGACAACTATACCGTCACGCCCCTCAACCTCATGACAAATGATGCCGTTCCCGACGACTGCAGCGTTCTTATGATCGCATCGCCCCGCAGCGACATCACCGAGAAGGAGCTGACAGCGGTACAGACCTATCTCGATAAGGGCGGCAGCGTCCTGCTCTATATCGACTATACCGGAAGCGAGATGCCCAACCTTGAGAGCCTCATGTCTCTTTGCGGCATCGACTTCCACAGCGGCATCGTCTGCGAGAGCGACTCGAGCTATTATTACGGAAGCGGCTATAACCACTGGCTGCTGCCCGAGCTGAGCCCCTCCCACGAGATCACGGCGGCTATGGTGCAGAACAAGTCGTTTGCAATGGCGGTCCAGGCAGCCGGCCTGACCGAGAGCGACAGCCACCGCAGCACCCTTAATGTAACTCCCATCCTGATGCAGACCGATGTTTCCTACCTCAAGGTGGATCCCGTTAATTCCACCACTCTTCTCAAGGAGGCGGGCGATATCGACGGCCCCATGAACATCGGTATGGCAGTCACCGAGGCGGTAAACGGCGGTGAGAGCAGGTTCGTAGTTTATTCCACCTCGACTCTTATCTCCGACGAGGCCGACTCGATGGTCTCGGGCGGCAACACCGACCTTCTGATGTCGACCCTCGGCTGGATGACCGGCCATGAGGACAGCATGACCATCCATGCCAAGCCGGTGGATGCCGAGCAGCTGGTGGTTCCTGCCGGCGACGGCAACTTCTGGGGCATGGTAATGGTATTCGGCGTTCCCATCTTTGTTCTGGGCGCGGGCATCATCACCGTCCTTGACAGGAGGAAGAAGTAATGAAAAACAAGCCTCTTCTCATCGCGCTGGCGCTGCTGCTGGTGCTGGTGGGAGTATATGCGGCAATGACCCTGGGCGGAAGCGGCGAGGATGAGCACGGCCACGAGCAGGACCTCGAGGCCCTTGCCAAGGGCGATGCCATCGTCCTCACCGAGCACAACGTCAGCCGATTTGAAAGCTTCAGCTACAGCTTCAGGGATGGCGAGACCCTCGCCTTCAACTATAGCGTTGAAGGCTGGAAGGTGGAGGGCGACCCCGAATATCCCATCGACTATTTCCTCGTTGAGGATATCCTTGATCCCCTTTGTGATGTTACGGCATCGCGCCTGCTGACAAGCGATGCCTCCATGAAGGCTCAGTACGGCCTTGATCCTGCCGCCATCACAGTGAACCTCCGCGACATGGACGGAAAGGAATACACCTACTATATCGGCGACAAGCATCCCACCACCCATCAGTATTACTTCAATATTGAGGGTCAGGACGAGATCTACATGGTGCCCACCGGCGTTGCCATGAATATGGCCAAGTACGACAGCTATGGAAGCCTGATCGTCACCCCCGATTTCCCCGTGGCTTCGATGTCGGCAACCGAAAAAATAGTTGTCACCAAGGGATCGGAGACCGATGTTCTGGTGCGCCTGAGTGAAGGCTCGGACACCTGCTACACAAGCGAGTACACATGGTTCTTTGAGGGCGAAGAGGGGCTTCAGCCTCTTGACGAGACCTCATTTACCAATTATTTCAATGCTGTGGCTATGCCCACAGTCCAGTATGCCGTCGACTACTCGAAGGATCCCGCGGTAATGGCAAAATACGGCCTTGCCGAGGGTCAGGAGCAGTATACAGTCACCGTCACCCATGAGGATGCCTCCGAGGGCGTCATCACCGAGGTCTACTACATCGGTCAGGGCGAGGACGGCAAGTCCTACTGCCGCCTTGAGGGCAGCAATGTTATCGGCTCGATCATCAACAAATATGAGTTCTTCGACTTCAATGTCGACACCTACCGCGCCTGCGACTTCTTCAAGATGAAGACCGACACCATCGACAAGATGGTGATCTCCCTCGAGGGCCAGCGCCATGTTGTAGAGATCGACCGAAGCGGCGAGGGTGAGACCTGCACCGTCAACGGTGCCGAGGCCGACAGCGCAAAGATCGCGGCATTCGTCAATGCGCTGAGGAACACAGTTTATGAAGGCAAGGCCGAGGGCGTGCCCTCGGGTGAGCCCTATATGCAGGTGGACTTTACCCGCAACACCGGCACATTCTCTGAGATGATGCTCAGGCTGTGGGAGTTCGACTCGAACTTCTATATCTCGGAGTTTGCCGGCAACACACTTCTTATCAATAAGCGCGATGTCGAGGGTATTTCGGAGGCCCTCGCGGCACTTGTGGCAAGATAAAACAGAAAAACCACCCCGGTTGGGGTGGTTTTTGTCTTATATAAGCTTATTTGTCCAGATATGCCTCGAAGCGCTCATCATACGCTGTGGCGCAGACGATACCCAGAACGCCGGGACCGGTGTGGGCGCCGATTGCGCAGCCGATCTCGCCGATGATGACGTCCTTGAAGCCGCATTCGCTCATAAGGCGCTCGCGGATTTCCTTAGCGGTGTCAAGACAGTCGCCATGAACGAGGCCGATGACCTGACGGGAGGGGTCGGCCGCTACTTCGCATGTGCGGTTGATGAGACGGTCGATGGACGACTTGCGGCCGCGTACCTTCTCGATGGCGCTCAGCGAACCCTTCTCGTCGACGATGATGATGGGCTTGATGCCGAGGATCGAGCCAACAGTTGCCGATGTCTTGCTGATGCGTCCGCCCTTGAGCAGGTATTCGAGGGTCTCGACGGTTACGCTGTGCTCGGTGTGGTCGCAGAAGAACTGAGCCGCCTCGATGATGAGCTCTTTGGGTGCGCCGTTTGCCTGCATCTGCAGCAGCTTGTATACCACCATGCCGTAGCCGATGGATGCGCACTTGGTGTCGATGATGGTCAGCTTGAAATCGGGATATTTCTCCAGCAGGTCGCTCTTTGCGAGGTTGGCCGCGCCGAAGGTGCCGGCGATGCCGGTGGAGAAACAGATGTACAGCACCTCGTCGCCTCTCTGAGCATAGGGCTCGAAGGCATCGTAGAACATGGCTGCATTGATATGATAGGTCTTTACATCAACTCCGCTGCGAAGGATATCGTAGAAGTCCTTGGGGAAGATGTCCTTGCGGTCGAAATGATCCTCGCCGTTAATGACGACGGGGGTGGGGATCATGTGGAGGTCGTATTTGTCGATGATCCACTGGGGTGTATCGGAAGCCGAGTCGGTGATGATTTTTAAAGCCATACTTATATACCGAACCTTTCTTAAAATCTTGATAAACTGGTGTAATTATATACTGAAAGGCAAGGCAATATCAATAGAGTGATTCTTAAGTTAATCTAAACATTTGCTAAACCATCGTGACATATGCGTTCCACAAAGGGGCCATTTCTGCCCTCTCAGTCAGCTGCGCTGACAGCTCTCCCAAAGGGAGAGCCAAGAGCCCTCTTTTGAAAGAGGGTGGCAGGCGAAGCCTGACGGGTGTTTGGCCTGCAGTCTTACGGCAGCACAAAAGTATCCGTCAGAACGGTGTTGCCAAACCTCAGTCAGCTGCGCTGACAGCTCCTTTCAAAAGGAGCCTTGGATGCGAGGACTGTTTTGCGCTCGCACCTCCAATATTGTAAAGACCGACAAAGCTATGGTATAATAAAGAATAATCCAAATAACCACAGAAAGGCATATGTCATGAAAAAATACATATCCATCCTGCTGATGCTTGCCTTGAGCCTGACCCTTATGGCATCCTGCGGGAGGAACGAGGAAGAGCCTCCCGCAGACGAGGGAAACCCTGCGGAAGATACCCAGCAGACCATTGATCAGGAAGAACCTCAGCAGCCCGACGAACCCGAGATGCCCGAGGGGCAGCCTCTGACACTCGACGGCACCTTCGAGCACGATAAAGACTATACCGCAGACGACGGCACCATTGTTTTCGACACGACTCTCGGTTTCCCCAAGTTCTCGGGTGGAGAGAGAGCCGAAAAGATAAACGGATATATGAAGGAGCTGCTTGATAACGCGGTCGCCGACGGCGAGAACAATATCTATCCCGACGCGCTGACCGCCTATGAAGAAGGCTGGCCCAATTCCCGTTACGGCCTCTCAAGCGGCTGGGACATTATCGTAAACACCGAAAAGCTCCTCTCGGTGGAGATGTATCTGTCGTCCTACACCGGCGGCGCCCACGGCAACAACGGCTTTATCCCCGTGAACTTCGACTCGAATGGCGAGCGCATCACCCATGAGGATCTCTATATCATCTCCGACCCGGCCGAAGCCGTTGCGGAGATCATCACAGGCAAGCTGAAAAAGGGCGAGACCGACCTTGCCGGCCTCGGCGCCGAGATGTTCTACTCCACCGAGACTCAGGACTTTGCCGAAAACCTCGACCCCGACGACTTCATCCTGACCGGCGAAGGCGTTAAGATAATCTATCAGCCCTATGCCATTGCCCCCTTTGCGGCGGGCGCACCCACCTTCCTGCTGACATGGGAAGAGCTGGACGGCATTGCAAACAACGAATGGAAGTAATATTATGCAGAAAAATAAAGTCTATGAAACCGAAATAGTCGGCTATACCGCCGAGGGTATGGGCGTTGCCCGTGTCGAGGGCATGGCCGTCTTTGTGCCCAACTCCGCAATGGGCGACAGGGCAAAGATCAAGATCGTCAAGACCCAGAAGAACTTTGCCTACGGCATCATTTCGGAGCTCATTCGCCCCTCCGAGGCGCGCATCACTCCCCAGTGCCCCGCCTTCCCCAAGTGCGGCGGCTGCACCTTCCTGCACCTGAACTATAATGAAGAGCTGCGCCTCAAGGGTCAGCGTGTCGAGGATGCCCTCAGGCGCATAGGCGGCTTTGACGATATCCATATCGCCCCGGCCCACCCCTCCACACGTGACGGCTATCGCAACAAGGCTCAGTTCCCCCTGACTCAGGAATACGGCCGCACCTTCTTCGGCTTCTACCGTGCACGCAGCCACGACGTTGTGCCCACCGACCACTGCATCATCCAGAGCCCCCGTGCCAATGCGCTGGCAAAGGCGGTATGCCGCTGGATGGATGAGTATGGCGTCAAGGCATATAACGAAGAGACCGGCGAAGGCCTTATCCGCCATGTCTATGTGCGTGACGGCGAAAAGGGCTGTCATCTGTGCCTTGTCGCCACATCGCGCAGGCTGCCCTATGCCGACACTCTCATTGATGCCGCACGTATGGCCGCACCCGACCTCGAGGGCATCGTAATAAACATCAACACCGAGCGTACCAACCGCATCCTGGGCAGCGAGACGGTCACCCTCTGGGGCAAGGACCGCCTTACCGACGACCTGCTGGGCCTCAAGTTCGAGCTGTCGCCCCTCTCCTTCTATCAGGTCAACCACACTCAGGCCGCCGAGCTCTACCGCAAGGCGCTGGAGTATGCCGCCCTCAAGTCGACCGACACCGCCCTTGACCTCTACTGCGGCGTGGGCACCATCACCCTGCTGCTGGCACGCTGCTGCAAACAGGCTATCGGCAACGAGATCGTTCCACAGGCTGTGGACAACGCCAACGAAAATGCCGCCCGCAACGGCATAGAGAATGCCCGCTTTATCCTGGGTGATGCCGGCAAGGTGTCGGAGACCCTCAAGAACGAGGGCCTGCGTCCCGATGTTATCGTCTGCGACCCTCCCCGCAAGGGCATGGACGAGCTGACCATCGATTCCATCGCGGCGATGTCGCCCGAGAGGATCGTTTATGTATCCTGCGACCCCGCGTCTCTCGCGAGGGATGCGCGAATGCT
>JAFOHJ010000033.1 GCA_017421885.1 Clostridia bacterium | reverse complement strand
TGGCTCAAAATCGACGGCCGACTTGTCGGCCGGGGGCGCTCGCCCGGGACAGGGGTTCAAAGGGGCGTTAGCGCCCCAAAAAATCTTCGATTTTCCGGGGACCCCATGAAATTACATAGATTTGCGGCGAATGAATCGCCCGCAAATCATGTGCCGCCATTCTACCGGCGGCGATGCAAGACAGCTGCTGCCTGTATAAGAAAAAGCCATCCTTGCGGATGGCTTTTCCTTTATCTTAAGCTGAAAGCTTAATGATTACTTGTTTCTCAGGTACTCGTCGATGGAAGCAGCAGCTGTCTTGCCTGCGCCCATAGCGAGGATAACTGTAGCAGCACCTGTCGATGCGTCGCCGCCTGCGAAGACAGCAGCTCTCGATGTGGAGCCGTTCTCAGCTGTTACGATGCAGCCCTTCTTGTTTGTGTCAAGACCGGGTGTTGTCGAACGGATGAGGGGGTTGGGAGATGTGCCCAGCGAGGGGATAACTGTGTCAACTTCGATAGCGAAGTCGCTGCCCTCTACGGGGATGGGACGACGTCTGCCGGAAGCATCGGGCTCGCCCAGCTCCATCTTTACGCAGTGCAGCTTGCAAGCACGGCCCTTCTCATCGCCCTCGATGGAAACGGGAGCTGTGAGGAAGTCAAAGATGATGCCTTCTTCCATAGCGTGGTGAACTTCTTCCTTACGTGCGGGAAGCTCTGCCTCGCCTCTGCGGTATACGATATGGACTTCCTTAGCGCCCATTCTCTTAGCGCAGCGAGCAGCGTCCATAGCAACGTTACCGCCGCCGATGACTGCTACGCTCTGGCTCTCGAGTACGGGTGTTGTGCAGTTGTCTGCGCCGCGGAAAGCCTTCATCAGGTTGATACGTGTGAGGTACTCGTTAGCGGAGTATACGCCGCAGAGAGACTCACCGGGGATCTGAGCAAACATGGGGAGACCAGCGCCGGAGCCGATGAATACGGCCTCAAAGCCCATCTCTTCGAGCAGCTCGTCGATGGACAGAACCTTACCGATGACCATGTTGGTCTCGATCTTAACGCCCATCTTCTCGAGGTTCTCAACTTCCTTGTTTACGATCTCCTTGGGGAGACGGAACTCGGGGATACCATAGGACAGAACGCCGCCGGCAACGTGCAGAGCCTCGAAGACTGTTACGTCGTGGCCCTTTCTTGCCAGCTCGCCAGCGCATGTCAGGCCGGCAGGGCCGGAACCGATGACTGCGACCTTATGGCCTGTAGCTTCTGCTGTTTCGATGTTGACGATGCCGTTCTCACGAGCCCAGTCAGCAACGAATCTCTCGAGGCGGCCGATAGCAACGGGCGCGCCCTTGATGCCTCTGATGCACTTGCTCTCGCACTGTGTCTCCTGGGGGCATACGCGGCCGGAAACTGCGGGCAGAGCATTTGCGTTGGAGAGGATCTTATATGCGCCCTCCAGATCGTTCTCGCGGATCTTAGCGATGAACTGGGGGATGGGTACGTTTACAGGGCAGCCCTGAACGCACATAGCATTCTTACAATTGAGGCAGCGATCGGCTTCTTCCATAGCCTGCTCGAGTGTGTAGCCCTGAGCAACTTCGAGGAAGTTAGCATTTCTTACGTTGGGCTCCTGCTCTGCCATCTTTACCTTTGTGAGCGACATGTTAGGCATTTGTCTTACCTCTCAATCTGCAGATATGTTCTTCCTTCTTCTGGGCCTCGAAAGCCTTGTAGGAATTGTTACGAGCGATGACTTCGTCAAAGTCTACGAGGTGACCGTCAAAGTCAGGACCGTCAACACATGCGAACTTTGTCTCGCCGCCGACTGTTACACGGCAGCAGCCGCACATACCTGTACCGTCGACCATGATGGGGTTCATGGAGATGGTTGTGGGGATGTCATACTGCTTTGTGAGCTTGCAGACGAACTTCATCATCATGAGGGGGCCGATAGCGACAACGTGGTCGAACTTGTGGCCTTCTTCGATGAGCTTCTTCAGCATATCTGTGCCGAAGCCGTGGAAGCCGTAGTCACCGATATCTGTGCACATGTGCAGCTCTGTGCAGGCAGCACCCATCTCATCCTCGAGGATGATGAGGTCCTTGTTACGGAAGCCTGCGATTGTATGTACCTCAGCGCCAGCCTCGTGCAGAGCCTTAGCGATGGGATATGCGATAGCGCAGCCGGCGCCGCCGCCAACGACAGCAACCTTCTTGCCCATCTTCTCGATCTCTGTGGGAACACCCAGAGGACCTACGAAGTCATGCAGGCAATCGCCCTCGTTGAGGTCGTCCAGAGCCAGTGTCGAAGCACCGACCTTCTGGAAGATGATAGCAACGGAACCCTTTTCCTTATCTGTGTAAGCGATAGTCAGGGGTACTCTTTCGCCTTCGGCATCAACTCTGAAGATGATGAACTGACCAGCCTTAGCCTTCTTGGCGATAAGGGGTGCATAGATCTCCATCAGTGTGATGTCGGGCTTGAGAGCTTTCTTCAAAACGATTTCGTATTTCTTCATTCTGTACTCTCCTTAATATAGGTATCAAAGACAAGATACCAAAGTTATTGCACACATCATTATGGTATCTCCAAATGCTTTTTTTGTCAACAAGCAAAACCCACAATTTTGCATGAAAAACACTATTTTTGTTGTTTTTTCGTTAAGTTCATCGGTTGCCGCCGACTAATCTTTACCGGTAATATGAAAAAGGGCCGCTTCGTACGGAAGCAGCCCTTATAGGGGTAATTACTTGTTCTTTTTCGCCATGCTCTTGGCACGGAGCTGGTTGTCGAGGATGGTCTTGCGGATGCGGAGGTTCTTGGGTGTGACCTCGATCATCTCGTCCTCGGCGATGAACTCGATACAAGCCTCGAGACTCATCTGACGTGCAGGAACAAGGCGCATTGCCTCGTCGCTGCCCGATGCGCGCATATTGGTGACATGCTTTTTCTTACAAACGTTGACATTGATGTCCTCGGCCTTGGGCGACTGGCCTACTACCATGCCCTCGTATACCTTTGTGCCGGGTGTAATGAACAGAACGCCGCGGTCCTGAGCGTTGAAGAGGCCGTAGGTAACAGCTTCACCTGTCTCGAAGGCGATCAACGAGCCGGTGCTGCGTGTCATGATATCGCCCTTATAGGGAACATAGCCGGCAAATACCGAGCTCATGATGCCCTCGCCGCGTGTGTCGGTCATAAACTCGTTACGATAGCCGAAGAGGCCGCGGGAAGGAACTGTGTATTCGATTCGCATGCGTGTATCGCCCTGGGGATTCATCTGAATGAGCTCACCCTTGCGGGAGCCGATCTTTTCCATAACTGCGCCGACGTAGTCGTTGGGAACGTCGCAGACAAGTGTCTCAACAGGCTCGCTCATAACACCGTCGATCTCCTGATAAAGAACGCGGGGCGCTCCTACACAGAACTCATAGCCCTCGCGGCGCATTGTTTCAATAAGAATGGAGAGATGCATCTCGCCGCGGCCTGCGACCTTGAAGCTCTCGGTAGAGTCGGTCTCGGTAACGCGGAGGGATACGTCCTTGAGCAGCTCGCGCATGAGACGGTCGCGCAGATGGCGGGATGTAACAAACTTGCCCTCGCGGCCGGCAAAGGGGCTGTTGTTGACCGAGAAGGTCATCTCGACTGTGGGCTCGGAGATTTTTACGAAGGGCAGGGGCTCAACACAGTCTACATTACAGAGTGTGTCGCCGATATTAACATCGGCAATACCCGAAAGGCAGACGATCTCGCCGGCATGTGCCTCTTCGATGGGTGCGCGTCCGAGACCTTCGATGGAATAAAGGTTGACGATCTTGGACTTATAGGGATCGTGGTTGTTGTGATAGTGGCAGACCATGATATCCTGGTTCTTGCGGATGGTACCGCGCTCGACGCGGCCGATGCAGATTCGGCCTACATACTCGTTATAGTCGATGGAGGAGATCAGCATCTGTGCGGGAGCCTCTTCGTCAACCTCGGGGCAATCGATATATTCGAGAATGGCATCGAAGAGAGGCGCAAAGTTCTCGTGAGGTCCTTCGGGTGTCAGCGAAGCTGTGCCCTCGCGGCCCGAGCAGAAGAGAACGGGAGAGTTGAGCTGTTCGTCGTCGGCGCCGAGATCGATAAGCAGATCGAGCACCTCGTCGATGACCTCGTTGATACGGGCATCGGGACGATCGATCTTATTGACTACTACAACGACCTTATGGCCCAGCGAAAGGGCCTTCTGAAGGACGAAGCGTGTCTGGGGCATTGTGCCCTCGGCTGCGTCTACCAGCAGGATAACGCCGTTTACCATCTTGAGGACACGCTCTACCTCGCCGCCGAAGTCGGCATGGCCCGGTGTGTCGATGATATTGATTTTTGTGTTCTTATAATATACAGCTGTGTTTTTTGCAAGGATCGTGATGCCGCGCTCGCGCTCGAGGTCATTCGAGTCCATAACACGGTCGGCTACTTCCTGATTTTCGCGGAAGGTGCCCGACTGCTTGAGCATCTGGTCGACAAGAGTTGTCTTGCCATGGTCGACGTGAGCGATAATGGCAATATTTCTCAGATCTTCTCTTTTCATTTAAATATATCCCCTTAATTCTCAGATTTTTAACGTCTTATTATAGCGCCATCTTTATAGGACTGTCAAATAATTTCTTGATTACAGCTAAAAAATGTGCTATCATAGGGCCGATACAGAATAAACTCTTCCTTTGCCGCCGGGTAGAGGACAGACGCGCGGGAATCCTGTCATTAGGCCACAGAAGACAGGGTCCGGCGCTTTTTTGGTTTTTGGAGGGCTTATTATGAAAAAAAACATCGTTCTGCACGATTTTATAAGATATTCCCTTCTCAGCGTGCTGGGAACGCTGGGAGTGTCTCTTTACATTCTTGCCGACACCTTCTTCGTTTCGGCCGGCCTGGGCACCGACGGCCTTGCCGCCCTTAACCTTGCAATCCCCCTATATAATGTAGTATACGGCTGTGGCCTGATGTTCGGCATGGGTGGCGCGACCCGCTACACCATCCTCAGGGCGCAGGGCCGCGAAGATGATGCCGCACCTCTCTTCACCAATGTAGTTGCCGCCTCAGCTCTGCCTGCCTTCCTGTTTGTGCTCTGCGGCCTGTTCCTTGCCGTGCCTATATCCTCGCTGCTTGGTGCTGAGGGACATATCCTCGTAATGACCTCCACCTACCTGCGCTGGCTGCTTATCTTCGCTCCCATCTATATCCTCAACGGCATCATGCTCAGCTTTGTGCGAAACGACGGCCAGCCCCGCCTCACCATGGCGGCCCAGCTGATGGGCAACATTGTCAACATCGTCCTCGACTATGTCTTCATCTTTCCCATGGGCATGGGTATGTTCGGCGCCATTCTTGCCACCGGCTTCTCACCCCTTGTTTCAATCATTATCATGTCGAGGCATTATTTAGGCCCTAAATGCGGTTTCCGCCTTATGAAAACACCTATTTCGGCCGATGCCGTAAAAAAGATGATAACCCTCGGCTTCCCATCCTTCGTAACCGAGGTGTCAGCCGGAGTCATCATCATTCTGTTCAACACTCTGATACTTATGATCTCGGGCAGCACCGGAGTTGCCGCTTATGGAGTAGTCGCAAACATCGCTCTCGTCATAACCGGAGTATTCTCAGGCCTCGGCCAGGGAGTTCAGCCTCTTTTCAGCCGATATGCCGGCTCGGGAGAAGGCGAAAACATGTACGCCACCCTGCGCTATGCGCTGGTATCCGGCTTTACCTTCTCGGCCATAGTCTATCTGACGGTATTCACTCTTGCAGACCCCATAACCTCTGTATTCAACAGCGAGGGCAACGCCCTTCTGCAGGATATAGCTGCATCGGGCCTCAGGCTTTATTTCACAATGATGCCCTTCTGCTGCTTCAACATCGTCATAAGCCTATATTTCACCTCGTCCAACCGTCCCGCTCCCGCCCATGCCATCTCGCTTATGCGCGGATTTATGCTTATAGTACCAATTTCCGTTGCTATGGCATTGCTTTTTGGCATGACAGGTGTATGGCTGGCCGCTCCCCTTACCGAGGTTGTCTGTATGCTGTACGGCATATTCTCTATGAAAATGAAAAGAAACTGAATACACCGCAAAAACGGCAGGGCGCTATGCCCTGCCGTTTCTTTTTATCCAATGGTATGCCCCAAAAGGCAGTACAACAAAGGCAGCCGTCTCAAATATCCACACACGGTTCAACCACAGATCCATAACGATATCGCTGCCTATGACGAATACAGCAAACAGTACTATAAGGGTAGCAGCTGCGGTATTCAGGAGCTGTTTTGCATGTTTTCTCCCCGAAACAGCCTCAAAGCAGGAAGTGCAGAACTTTATGATCACCGCGAGCTTTACGATCCTTGCAACCGCAAGGGCGCAGGTGATCACATCCTCTATGTGGATGCCGTAGCTTCCGATGCGCTGAAGTCCCGACAGGGCATACACCGGGAAGGCATATCTCCGTGCGGTGACATAGCCTATAATACCGATACATTTAACCCTGAAAAGCGCCATGACAAGGCCGTCTGCTGCTATACCCCACCGTGCGCCTGCGATCAGCTCTCGGTCGTCGCTGCTGCCTGCCAGCACATAAAGTACGGCAAAAATATCGGCAAAAAAGCTACCGTATACCTTAAGCACATCTGCAATGCCGCGGCCGCCCTCTCCCTGCCAAAGGGGCAGGAGGCGCATTGTGTCGATCTCATGTATGCCGATAAACAGCGACACCGCCAATAGAAATATAACCGCGGCAAACGCCGCCTCGCAATACCTCCACAGTCCGTGACCTCTTAGGCAGCTGAGATAAAGGGCCGCCGCGCCGACCACCAATACCACAAGGGACGGTGAAGGCACAAGCTCGTTATAGGTCGTTACAAATATCCGGAACTGTCCCAGCAGCACTCCTCCCGAAAGCACAGCTGCCGCCAGCATGACCGAGGCCGCTCCCCTCACGCCGCGGTTTTGCTCAATCCCGCCACGACATACCTTTACCATAAGTGGGACAATAATCGCTGCAATAACAGCGGAGGCAAGGCAGCCCAGCCATGTCGCCTTCCCCATCGGCTCGAGGCCGGTGTTTATGCTACCTGCATTAAGAAAGAGAAACACCGCCGCAAACACCCGGTATGTGCTCAGTTTATGGCTCATTACATTCCCTCCGTCTTCCCTCGGTTCTCAAGGCGGCACTCAACCTCGAGCTCCAGCTCGGCCTGCGAAAAAAGCTCGTGCCACCTGCCCTCTGCCTGTTCCCACACCGAAGGCAAAAACCTGCTCAGATACTGCCCCGCCCCTAAAGCATCACAGGCCGAGGCTTTGAGCCTCTCAAACACCTCATGCCCCTCCGAAACAAGGCGCTTCTCAAGCGCCGCCTCATATACCTCTGCTGTATGCTCCGGCATATCCCTAAGGCGGAAATCCGCCTTTATGCCTATGCTGACCCTCGGCACTCCGTTCACCAACCTGACAGCCATGTTTCTGCTGCAGTCCGTCAAACTGAAGGAAACATATTTGCCCCCGACTTCGGCTGTCAGGCTGCCGCCCTCGGCCTTTCCCGTCATCATCAGGAATGAAGGCACCAGTCGCGGCTCGAGATATCCAGCATAGCTGTAGCCGCTCAGCAGCGCCAGCCCCTCGGTCCCATCCTCTCCGCTTACCGGCATCCAGCCATCTATCCCCGGTGAATCAAGGCAGTACATCAGGTCATACAGCTGAACATCGGTCGTTGTCAGCCGCTTTGCCGCTCCGGTAAAGCTCTTGAGGATGCGGCTTGAGGCAAACTCACGGTCGCTCAAAAGGGAAGCTGCCTCGCCCTCCTTTGCCATAACTACGCGTACATTGAGGCGGATGCTGTCCTCACCCTGAATATACGACATTAGATCGCCCAACGACTGGTTTATCGAGTTCTGCGACAGCGCTATCAGTATGCTATGGCGCATATAAGGCAGCTCGCCCGAACGGCTCTGCACATCCTGCAGGCATTGGGTCACCGTTTCGCCCTTCCCGACCTGCAAGGCAGGCTGAGGGATCTTATTTTCACCCAGCCTGTTGGCGCTGCCCTCTAGGGTGAGCTTATACCGCCCATCTTCTGTATCCACTGCCGCAGCCGTAACGATATAGAACTGCTGAAGGTCGCCTCCATGGCATCCTGCAAGCTGCATAAGGCAGAATACAGCTGCAAGCATTATCATGATCCGCTTCAATATCTGTCCCTCTGCGCCATAAACCGTCCCGACTTCTTCATCATGCTGATGGGAGTGCGGAAGAAGCTGTCTTCGTGGCTGCCCTGAGCATTTAGCGGCATACCCGTAAGATAATCGGCTCCAAAACTGCCTATCTCGGCCATCCTGCCGAGGACGATGGTCATCCCTGCCGCTATACCCCAAAGGCCTGCCGCCGCACCAAGTGCCAGCAGCATAAACCTTATCAGCACCACCTGATTACGAAGGTCATTTATAATAAGGCCCGTGACCCCCGAAAGAGCCACCACGATCAACATTGAAGGCGACACGATATTGGCCTCTACCGCCGACTGGCCCAGTATCAGCGCTCCTACGATCGAAAGGGTCTGCCCAACGCTGGCCGGAGTTCTGAGTCCTGCTTCACGCAGCAGGTCAAAGGCAATAAGAAGCAGCACCGATTCGGTCAGGGCCGAAAAGGGGGTAGCCTGCTGAAGAGCCACGATATTCATTATCATCATTGTAGGGAATGTCCCCGGATGATAGTTAAGGACGGCCACATAAACAGGCACCAGCGTTATCGACAGCGCAAAGGCCGCCATGCGCAGTGCCCTCGAGAAGGCGGCATGATGCCATGTGACATAATAATCCTCAGGACTCTGAAAATGCTCGAGAAAAACGAATGGCAGAGTCAGCACCTGAGGGCTGCCGTCAACCATTATTAGCACTCTGCCTTCCAGCAGCTTGGCCGCCGCCACATCGGGCCTCGCAGTCGAGCCTATCCTTCTGAAAAAGCCGAAGGGCGCGGGATCAATAAGCTCGGATATATAATTGGAGCTGAGTATGCCGTCAATCTTGATCTTTTCCACCAACTCCTTAACATGCTTCACAAGCTTTTCGTCGGTCACACCGTCGAGAGAAATAACTCCACAGGCTGTGGATGTCCTGTCACCCACAGTCACCATGTCTATCCTGAGCTTATGGGTGCGCAGCCTGCGCTTTAGCATCGAGATATTTATCATTATAGGCTCGGTGAAACCTTCACGCGGTCCCCGCGCCACCTTTTCTTCCTCAGGCTCTGAGATGCCGCGGTAGGTGAAGTTCTTGCAGCCTATTATAAGGGCCCCCGGCTGACCTTCGGCAAAAAGCAGAACATCGCCGTAGTTGAGCGCCTCTGCCATGTCGCTGCTGTCGTTGGAATGCCGCACCTCGGGCAGCTCCAGAACGGCAAGGGCCATATAATCCAGCACCTCGTCCTTTGGCAGCTCGCCTCTGAAATTGATTATCGGCTCGAGAATGCCATCGCTCAGCAGCTGTGACGACACCATGCCGTCGCTGAAAAAGATGCGGCACCGTATCTCCGGGTTATACCGCCCTTCGAAGTCGCGCTGTTTGACCGTAGGATCGCCCGCCGTAAGATTTTCCATGAGTTTTATGTCATGCTCATAGCTTCCGTTAAGTTTCATTTTCACACCTGCCTTAATAAAGACAGTATGCTCATAAAGTTTTGCAAATAAACTCTTAAGAAAAAC
>JAFOHJ010000268.1 GCA_017421885.1 Clostridia bacterium | reverse complement strand
GATACCTGGTTGTGAAAACCAAGTATCGCCAATTTTTCTTGTCGCACTCCTGTACGGCAGCTACCCTATGCCAGTAATGTTCTCATACTGTCTTATTGGAAACTACCTTCGGGTGGTCTTTTTATTTTATGTTTACTTATCTTTATTGAAGATCTCTTTCACCTTGGCGAAAAATCCCTTCTTTTCGCCATAGTTCTCGTCGTCCAGCGACTCCTCGAACTTCTCGAGGATATCCTTCTGCTCGCGTGTCAGGTTGCGGGGAACCTCGATCTTGACCATAACATACTGGTCGCCGCGGTTCTTGTTCCTGCCGGTGGGATCAGGAAGGCCGCTTCCCTTAAGACGGAACTTGGTGCCGTGCTGAGTGCCCTCAGGCATGGTGTACTGAACCTTGCCATCGATGGTGGGAACGGTCAGCTGAGCTCCCAGAGCCGCCTGGGTGAAGGAAATGGGCATCTCAAGGAAGATGTCCTGGCCGCTGCGGCGGAAGAGCTTGTGAGGTTCTACGATGACCTCGACATATACATCGCCTGCAGGGCCGCCGTTCTTGCCGGCATTGCCCTGACCTCTCAGTGTGATCGACTGATCGTTGTCGATACCTGCGGGGATCCTGACATTAAGGGTGCGTCTCTTGCGATTGATGCCGCTGCCGCTGCAGGATTCGCAGGGCTCCTTGATGATCTTACCGGTGCCGCGGCAATTGGGACAAGGTGCCGCCGACTGGAATGTACCGAAAGCTGTGCGCTGAATGGTGCGCACGCTGCCCGTGCCGTGGCAGTTGGGGCAGGTCTCGGGGCTTGTGCCCTTCTTTGCTCCTGTGCCGCCGCAGCTCTCGCAGGTCTCGGTGCGGTTGATGGTGATGCTCTTTTCACATCCGAAGGCAGCCTCTTCAAAGGTCAGTCTTACGGTGACCTCGATATCCTGGCCGCGCTGGGGGCGGTTGGAGTTCGCCTGACGGCCGCTGCCGCCAAAACCACCGCCAAAGCCGCCGAAACCGCCGGTGAACATATTGAATAGGTCGCCAAGGTCGCCCATATCGTCAAAGCCGTATGCGCCGCCAAAGCCGCCCTGGCCTGCGCCGTATGTGGGGTCGATGCCTGCATGGCCAAACTGGTCATACTTGGCCTTCTTCTGAGGATCGGAAAGCACCTCGTAGGCGGCATTGACCTCTTTCATAGCAGCCTCGGCTTCTTTATCGCCGGGGTTAAGGTCGGGATGATATTTTTTTACAAGCTTTCTGTAAGCCTTTTTGATCTCGTCATCCGAAGCGCTCTTGGTCACGCCGAGCACTTCGTAGAGGTCGCGCCTCTCCTCTGCCATTTATGTCTACTCCTAACTTGAGAATCTATAACTCTGTAAAGCGCAGGCGCACTTAAGCGCCCGCGCCCTACAGTCTATCATATCTTATTTGTCGTCGTCAACAACCTCGAAGTCAGCATCAACAGCACCGTCGGCATTGCCGCCGTTCTGCTGCTCGCCGCCCTGAGGAGCTGCCTGAGCATAGAGCTTCTCGGCGATAGCATAGAAGCGCTTTGTCAGCTCTTCGGCATCAGCCTTGATAGCCTCGATGTCGTTGCCCTTGAGGGTCTCCTTGAGCTTTGTGAGCTGCTCTTCGATGGGAGCCTTCTCAGCTGCCGAAACCTTGTCGCCCAGCTCGCCGAGGGACTTCTCTGTCTGATATACGAGGTTTTCTGCGTTGTTGCGTGCATCTACCTCTTCCTTGCGCTTCTTATCCTCTTCAGCAAAACGCTCGGCCTCCTGAACAGCCTTGTCGATGTCGTCCTTGGAGAGGTTTGTGGAAGCTGTGATGGTGATCTTCTGCTCCTTGCCTGTTCCGAGGTCCTTAGCCGATACATTTACGATGCCGTTGGCGTCGATGTCGAAGGCTACCTCGATCTGGGGTACGCCGCGGGGTGCCGAGGGGATACCGTCGAGGTGGAAGCGGCCCAGTGTCTTGTTGCCGGCTGCCATGTCGCGCTCGCCCTGCAGAACATGGATTTCTACCGATGTCTGGCCGTCAGCTGCGGTCGAGAAGATCTGGCTCTTCTTTGCGGGGATAGTAGTGTTTCTCTCAATAAGCTTTGTGCAAACGCCGCCGAGAGTTTCAATACCAAGGGAGAGGGGTGTAACATCAAGAAGAAGAACGTCCTT
>JAFOHJ010000267.1 GCA_017421885.1 Clostridia bacterium | reverse complement strand
GGGGGTGCCGTGGACCAGGCAGAGATAATACTTGTCGATCTCGCGGACTTTGATCTTCTCATTCAGGATGCGCAGAGCTTCGGCCGTCTTGGCTGCAATGACAATGCCGCCGGTGTTGCGGTCAATGCGGTTGCAGAGGGAAGGAACAAAGCTGTTTTCCTTATCGGGATCCCATTCGCCCTTCTTATAGAGATAGGCCTGAATACGATTGATCAAAGTGTCAGCAGAGTGGCTTTCATCCTCATGGACGACCATGCCGGGCTTTTTGTCGACCAGCAGGATATGTTCATCTTCATAGACGATATCGATCTCCGGCTTGGCCTGCAGGAAAGCCTTTTCGCTGTCGCCCTGCTCGAAGAACTCGTCGTTGATATAAAGGCTCAGAACATCGCCTTCCACCAGCTTCTGGCTGGCTTCGCAGCGCTTGCCGTTGAGCTTGATGCGCTTAAGGCGCAGATACTTGTGCATCAGACCGCCGGGGAGCAGGGGAACGGCCTTGGCCAGGTATTTGTCCAGACGCTGGCCGGCATCATTTTTGTTGATTTTATATTCTTTCACGGATCACTTCTCCAGATTGCTTTAAAATATACAAAAACATTGTAGCACATATAAAAAGAAAAAGAAATAATCTTACCGAAGAAAATCGAAAAATACACATTATTTATATAAAATAATAGGGTCGGAAAATGAGGGTGACGGAAAATGAAAAAATTCTTTTGTCTGTAAGGGTGTTTTACTTGACAAACCTCTTGACAAAATGGCCATGAGCCATTAAAATCATTTGGTGTTCTTCTTTCCGCACTGTCGAAAGAAGGACTTATGCAGGTTGTAAAGAAAGTTCTTGACAAAGTGTGCCTGCATAGGTATAATATATTTCGGACTATTTTGAGAGGGACTGTATCTATGAGAATCAGCCTTGGCGAGGTTATGACCTCGAAAGACAAGAGAATAGATTTCGATTACGATATAGATCTCAGCCAGGAGCTTGTTGCAGGCGAGCAGATCTTCAAGGATCCCGTTCGTATCTGCGGCAGTATCGAAAGCAAGAACGAGGCCTTCCAGCTGGAAGCCGAGATCTCGACCGATCTGACCGTAGCCTGTGCCCGCTGCCTCAAGCCGGTTCGTTACGAGCACTATACCGATGTTTCTCTGATCCTGACCCGCAAGGTCGCAAACGAGGAGATGGATGATATCATCGTTGTTGAGTCGGACGAGGTTGAGGTCGATGATATCCTGGTTCCCGAGTTGTTCCTGGATCTCGATACCGTCGTTCTTTGTGATCCCGACTGCAAGGGTCTGTGCCCTAAGTGCGGTCACGATCTCAACGAAGGCGATTGCGGATGCAACCGCAAGGAGATCGATCCCAGATTGGCGAAGCTGGCCGAACTGCTCAAGAAGTAGTTTTTAATTTCGGTTATTTTATTAATCATAATAAATAATAAATGTGAAGATATAGCGAGGAGGCGAAAATCATGGCAGTACCTAAGGGTAAAGTATCCAGACAGAGAAGAGACAAGAGACGCAGCGCACATTGGAAGCTCGACCTTCCCAATGTTTCCAAGTGCCCCAAGTGCGGCGAGCCCGTACTTTCTCACAGAGCCTGCAAGGCTTGCGGCACATACAACGGCCGTACAGTTATGGCAGTTGAGGCTTAATCGAGTCAATTAAAACGGAAAGTAGAGGAGTGGGAGATCCCGCTTCTCTATTTTTGTTTTTATGGCATTTTTCTGCACGGCTGTTTTGACAGAACACGGCAGGGCAGAGCTGAAAGTTCATGAAAGTTTTGTGAATGTGTTCTGCCGAGGATTGACGGCGGCGCAAAAAAATGCCATAATCAAAAGATAGGATGGGGTTTCCATCCCGGCGTTCCCGCAGAGTATATGCCCTGCTTTTGCGGCAGGTGCATCCGTTAGAGTGAATATATCGTTCAGAAAGGATTGGTTTA
This sequence comes from Clostridia bacterium, assembly GCA_017421885.1. The sequence goes on along the minus strand of JAFOHJ010000267.1, from coordinate 717 downwards.
CCATGAGCAGACCCGTAGTGGCAATCGTCGGCAGACCAAACGTTGGTAAGTCCCTGCTGTTCAATCGACTGGCCGAGCGTAAGAATGCAGCCATCGTTGAGGACACACCCGGCGTTACACGCGACAGAATCTATGCCAAGGCCGAATGGCGCGGCCGCACATTTGATGTTATCGATACAGGCGGTATCGAACCCAAGACCGACAACGAGATCCTCCGCTTCATGCGTGAGCAGGCCTACATCGCCATCGGCCATGCCGATGTCGTTGTTCTGGTCACCGATGTAAAGACCGGCGTCACTGCTGCTGATGCCGATGTTGCAGCCATGCTGCAGCGCGCAAAGAAGCCCATCGTCCTGTGCGTCAACAAGCTGGACACCCCGGGCGATCCTCCCGCAGAGTTCTATGAGTTCTATAACCTCGGCTTGGGTGATCCTGTCGGCATTTCGGCCATGCATGGCTATGGCACCGGCGACCTGCTGGACCGCTGCTATGAGCATTTCCCCGCCGAAGAAGAGGATGAGGGCGAAGAGGAAGAGATGATCAAGAGTTTTTTGGAAATTACTCCTTGTCGTCCAGGTCATCCAGGGAGATATCTTCAAAGCTGGGCACGTCGTCAAAGTCGAAGACGTCGTCGCTCATGAAGTCATCGCCCATGTCGTCGCTGACATCCGCGGCAGCCTCGGCAGACTCGGTCTCCTCGGCGGTCTCGGTGGTGGC
>JAFOHJ010000266.1 GCA_017421885.1 Clostridia bacterium | reverse complement strand
GAAGGATAAGGAGAAGGAGAAGGAGAGGGAGATAAAAGAAAAAATCAAAAAGAAAACAAACGCATTCATGCAGCAGCTTTAAAAAATAGCGATCGCTTGCAAATAATAGCGAACGGGGGCCAAGAAGAAGACTAAGACTAAGAAAAATACGAAGATAAAGACTAAGACTAAGAAGAAGACAAAAAAGAAGGATAAGAATAAGGGGAATATACTCCCCCTTTGTATTCCCCCTCGGGGAAAAACACAGCGGGCGCAGAGGCCCCGAAAAATTACTTAACTTTTTCGTACTTATACTTGACATTAGTTTTGATATGTGATAGTATGTAGTTACGGATTTGTTAAGTAACTGCCCTCTAATTTACTTCATGACAGCTCTCCCATAGGGAGAGCCAGGAGCCCTCTTTTGAAAGAGGGTGGCAGGCGAAGCCTGACGGGCGTTTGGCTCTGCCTTCCCCTTGATGGGGAAGGGGGACCGCCGCACGGCGGTGGATGAGGTGACCTGCGGCGAACTTGCTGTAAAGCGCTTCGCGACCCCTCATCAGTCACCTTCGGTGACAGCTTCCCCACACAGGGGGAAGCCTTTGCTTGCCTCCCTTGCCTAAAGGGAGGTGCCCCGAAGGGGCGGAGGGATACCACGGTAAGTCCGGTCGGGCGATTCGTGAATCTCCCCTACACACCTTCACTATTCATTATTCCCTATTCACTATTCCCTCTTACTTATTACCTAAAAAAAGACCGCCCGAAGGCGGTCTTCTGTAAAACGACTATGCTTTCTGAAGCTTTTTCTCCTCGATCTTGTGCATCCATTTGCCGCTCCTGAATCGCGGTGTGAAGAAGGCACATCTGACGATCCAGTCGATGCACATGGCGAGGATAAGGCCGTTGCCCTGCATGCCCAGCTTGACGCCCAGCAGCCATGCACCCATGACTCGGACGACCCACATGGAGGTGGAGCCGACGACAAGGGTGATCTTGACATCGCGGGTGGCGCGGAAGCAGTTGGGAAGCATGAAGGAATCGGCCCAGAAGGGCATGAACACGGTCTCGATCATAAACATGATGATGGCGGTGTTAACTACCGTCATATCGCGCGAGAAGCAGAATGCGATGGGGTAGCAGAGGGCGACCTTCCAGATCATCGAGACGCAGCCGAGCCAGCGGCCTGTTCTCAGCATATGGCCGCCGACGAAAGCGGTGCGGTCCTTCGAGCCGGTGCCGGCTGCCTGGCCTACCATTGTGACGATAAGGGCCGAATAGGAGATCAGGGGCAGCTGTGTTACCGAGATGAGCGAGTTGGTGACCGAGTAGGCCGAGATGGCGATGGTGCCCATCGTGGACAGGAAGACCTGAAGGATGACCTTGCCGCCGTTGAACATGATGTTCTCGATGCCGGCAGGGATGCCGACCGACAGAGTCTTGCTTACGATGTCCTTTTCAAGCCTGAACTTAAAGAACTCGTCGCGGATGCACACCTTGCTCTTTGTGCTCATGATGCGGATAAGGCCGACGGTTGCGGCCGTGCCTACAGCGCATACCATCGAATAGCCTGCACCCTTGGGGCCCATGTCAAGGACGATTACGAACAGCACGCTGAGGCAGATATTAACGGCATTCATCAACATGCTGACCTGCATAGGCATCTTTGTGTCGCCTGCCGAGCGGAACACGCCGACACACTGATAATATATGGCCCACAGCGGTGTTGCGAAAATGATGATTGAGAAATACTCCAGCGAATAGGCCATAACGTCGGCCTCTACGCTGCCGTAAAGTGCATAGAGCAGAGCCTCGCGGCCGAAGAACAGGGCGACGGTCAGCAGGGCGCTGAGGATCATGCCCAGCAGCAGCGACTGCGATGCGCTCTTCTTTACGCCGGTGGGGTTGCCCGCGCCGACATTCTGAGCGACCATTACGTTGCCGCCCATGGCGTAGTTACTGAAAAAGTAGGTGATTACGTTGTTTACAGTGTTTACCTGACCGACACCGGCAAGAGCGGCGCAGGAGATCGTACCCGTTACGGCTACATTGACGAGACCCAGCAGCATGGCCGAGGTCTGTTCGATGAAGACAGCAGGATAAAGCTTCTTCTGCTGCGCCATGACGCTGGGATCATCGCAGACAGGCAAACGCAGGAACTTAGGCAAAGCCATAGTTACCTCTCCCCCTTATAAGATTATTAGCTGTAAAACATTGTATACCTTTATGAGAAAAAGGTCAACCCTTTATCATAATGAATTGGAATGCAGAGATTGCGGGCGAGCACTGCTCGCCCGCCAAAAGGGTTTTACTCAGTGATAAAATGCTCGAGCATCTCCATCAGAGCCATGGCATCGTTGATGTTCATCAGTTCGACGGGAGAATGGGAATATCTTCTGGGGATGGTCATGGTGGCGCCGGCTACGCCTCTGCCCTGCATCGAGCCGGCAAGGGTGTCGGTGGAGGCCGAGAAGCCGCAGACCGAGGTGGGCTGCATGGGGATGTCATATTTCTGCTGCAGGGCGAAGATCTTCTCTTCCATATCGGGATGGATGAAGTTCATGGGGCCTGCGCCCTCCGACATGCTGAGGACAAAGCCGTGGCCCAGCTGGACGGGCAGGTCGCGGCGCCAGTTCATGCCCGGAGTGTCGGCACAGGGGACGGTGTCGATGGCGATCATCTGCTCGGGGCAGAGATAGTTTACGGCGGCGGTGGCACCTCGGAGGCCTACCTCCTCCTGAAGGGTGAATACCATCCACAGCTCGCACTTGAGGGCGTCCTTGTCGAGGTTCTTAAGAATCTCGATGAGCAGGGCACAGCCTGCGCGGTCGTCAAGAGCGCGGCAGCAGATGAGGTCGGGGTTCTGAAGCTCCATATAGTTATACATAGGCGATGCATAGCTGCCGATCCTTACGCCGAGGGCCTCGGCTTCGGCCTTGGAGGACACGCCGATGTCGATGAATATCTCGCGGGGATTTACCAGCTGGCGGCGCTCCTCGGGTGTCTGCAGATGGGCGGCTTTGGTGCCGACGATGCCGGGGATATGGCCGTTTACCAGCACCTCGCGGGCCTCGACGCACTTGTCGGGAACGCCGACCTTGGTGGCGATGAGGAAGCCTTCGGGATCGATGTTGCGGATCCAGTAGCCCAGCTCGTCGGTGTGGGCGCAGAGCATAAACTTCTTGCCCTGACCGCCGACCTGTCCCATGAGGTTGCCGTAGTTATCATAGAATACCTCTTCGGCATAGGGCTCGACGATCTTCTTTATATGCTCGCACATGACGCGCTCCTTGCCCGAGGGGGAGGAAATCTTAAGGAGATCCTTGAGGGTCTCGCGGAGGTTTTCTTTTCTCTGGTTGTTTATGGTCATGGTTAGTTCTCCTTTGATTATCTGTTATCAAAATGCAGCTGCCGCAGCTGCGCTTCGCGACCCCTCATCAGGCTGCTCCGCAGCCAGCTTCCCCACGGAGGGGGAAGCCTTTTTTGCCTTCCCCTTGATGGGGAAGGGGGACCGCTTTAGCGGTGGATGAGGTGAAGTTATCCAAAATCCAAAAAGGGGCACACCAAACGGTGTGCCCCCTGATGGGTCAGGTATACAGACTCAGGAAAAATTATTCCTCGTCTTCTTCCTCTTCTTCGCCGCAGACGTTGGACAGGTCGAACTCGAGCTCCTCGCCGCATGCGGGGCACTTCATCTCGCCGATGCCGAGCTGAGTCTCATCAATTACGATGATCTCTTCGCATGTGGGGCAGACAAGCTCGTAAAGCTCTTCTTCGTCTTCCCAGTCGAAGTCCAGCTCTTCTTCTTCCTCGTCTTCATCTTCGTCTTCGTCGTCATCTTCCTCTTCTTCGTCTACATACTCGCAGATCTCGTCGAGTGTGTCGCAGACGTCGTCAAGGTCGTCGTCGATATCGTCGATGGCATCTTCGATGTCCTCGATGACTTCTTCCATCTCTTCGATCTCCTCGTCGATCTCGTCGAGGTGAGCGTCGATATCGTCGATATCAAGAGCCATCTGGTCGAGTGTGTCGACAATGGCAGCCAGAAGCTTGTTTGCGGGCTCGTTCTGGTCGAGGTTCAGGCCCTCGAGCAGGCCCTTGAGGTATGCAGTCTTCTCTGTGATGGTCATGTTAATCTGTCTCCTTTCAAAGTTGACTGGTTGGTTTGGTTTTATTGTGCTGAAAAAAGGAAATTATTCCTTTGTACGGCCCATGTACTCGCCTGTACGTGTGTCGATCTGGATCTTGTCGCCTTCGTTGATGAAGTTGGGAACGCGGACAACTGCACCTGTCTCGACTGTAGCGGGCTTTGTTACGTTTGTAGCTGTATCGCCGCGGACGCCGGGCTCGGTCTCTGTGACAACGAGGTCAACAAACATGGGGGGCTCTACGCCGAATACGTTGCCCTTGAAGGACAGGATCTTGCACTCCATGTTTTCTGCAACGAACTTGAAAGCGTCGCCCAGCTTGTCACTGTTGATGGGCTCCTGCTCGTATGTCTCTACGTCCATGAAGTAGTAGAGATCGCCATCAGCATAGAGATACTGCATTGTGCGGCGCTCGATAACTGCCTCTTCAAACTTATCTGTGGGGTTGAAGGAACGCTCGACAACTGCACCTGTGATAACGTTGCGGTACTTTGTACGAACGAAAGCGGCACCCTTACCGGGCTTTACGTGCTGGAACTCTACGACCTGGAAGACCTGGCCTTCCATTTCGAATGTCTTACCATTTCTGAAATCGCCTGCTGTGATCATAATATATAATCCTCCTGTTAAGTTTTGAGTATAACATTTGTATTGTATTATATAACCCCGAAAAAAGCAAGGCATATTTGATTTTCGCACGTATTTTACGCCCAATTTTCGACGAATTATATATTTTTTGTTTTAATTTCGAGGGAAAGCGCTCTCTTTGCCCTCTTTCAGGGATGAAAGTGCCTGCCTCCCTTGCCTAAAGGGAGGGGGACCGTCGTTAGACGGTGGAGGGATACTGCGGTGAGCCCGGTCGGGCGATTTGTGAATCGCCCCTACAATATCCCCCAGTCACCTGCGGTGACAGCCCCCTTTAGGCAAGGGGGCCATTTATAGTTACAGGATCATGAGCTCCTTGGGGAACTCGGTGAGGTTTCTCTTGCCGTCAGCGCCGAGATATACCATATCCTCGATGCGGACACCGCCCATGCCGGGGATGTATATGCCGGGCTCGATGGTGATGATGTTGCCCTGCTTGAATGCACCCTGATATGTCTTGGAAGCTCTGGGATTCTCGTGGATGTTGAGGCCCAGCGAGTGGCCGAGGCCGTGGCCGAAGTTCTTGCCGTAGCCTGCATTCTCGATAACGTCGCGGGCAGCCTTATCTACCTCCCAGCCGGCCTTGCCGACCTCGAGGCCCTCGATGCCTGCCAGCTGAGCTTCAAGAACGGTCTGATAGATCTTCTTCATCTCGTCTGTAGCATGTCCTACAGCGAAGGTACGGGTCATATCGGAGCCGTAACCGCCGAACTTTGCGCCGAAGTCGATGGTGACAAAGTCGCCGTCTTCGATGGCCTTGTGTGTGGGAACGCCGTGGGGCAGCGAGGAGTTCTTGCCCGAAACAAGGATGGTGGAGAAGCTTACTGCCTCGGAGCCGTTCTTCTTCATGAGATACTCGAGCTCGGCAGCCAGCTCGTCTTCATATGCGCCGACCTTGATGAGGGGCAGCAGCTCGTGCAGCGACTTCTCGGCGATGCGCTGAGCCTTTACGATGCACTCGATCTCGAACTCGTCCTTGACCTCGCGGAGGATCTCGAAGGCATTGCCTACGGGGACCAGCTGAGCCGAAAGTGTTTCGCAGTAGATGTTATAGTCGTGAACCGGCATGAGCAGATCCTCGAATGCAAGGGTCTTGATGCCGCACTTGTCGATGACTTCCTGAGGTGTCTTCATTGTGGGGTAAGAGCCTTCGGGCTCGACTACCTGATAGCCCAGGGGCACCATTACGTTGGTGGCCGCTTCGATATAGCGGGAGTCGGTGTAGCAATAGCCCTCGCCCTTGGCTGTGATGATGACAAAGCCCTCGAGATGGGGGAATGTGGTTGCATACTGCATGTTCTCCTGGCCGGTCAGCAGAACGGCATCAACGCCCTTCTCGCGGATCATAGCCGAGATCTTTTCAAGTCTGCTCATGTTAGTTTTCCTCCTTGTGATGAAGATATTTCAAATAAATATTTTTCATGATAAGCGCGTCGCGGGACTGTGTCCCTGCCGACTCGCAGATTATCCTGGGTGTGTATCCTCTTTCGGCAAGCAGCCTGCCGAGGGGTTCGAAGTCAGGGCCATAGGTCCCGTCTTCAAAGGTCAGGTGGCGCACCTCGCCGCCCTTTGAATATTCTATCTTGCTGAAATGGCCGTGGAAGACGCGTGCACGCTCGGCTCCCAGGGCATCCTCCATCTTGCCCAGCATCCTGAGAAAGTCGCCCTCCCGGCTCATGCCGCCCTGTGTGCGGCTGTTGAGGTGGCCGAAGTCGATGCAGGGCAGCAGGCGTTCGTCATGCCTGCAGATCTCAATGACCTCGTCTTCGTCACCGAGGACATTGATCTTGCCCATGGTCTCGACGCACAGCCTGACATGGGAAAGACCCATGCTCTCCAGCTCCTTAAGGGCCGCCCCGAGGTTCACGATGGTGTTCTTAAAGGCATCGCCGCGGCTCTGCCCCGAAAGGCCGCCGCAGTGGACCACCACACGGTCGCCCCCCATAAAATCGCAGGCCTGAGCCGACTTTGTGATATACATCAGGTTCTTTTCGATCTTTTCGGTTGATGCCGCCGAAAGGTTTATATAGTAGGGCGAATGGAGCGACATTTTTATGCCGCATCTTTCTGCCTCGGCTCCCAGCGCCCTTGCCGATTCTTCGCCGATGGTCACTCCCCTGCCGCACTGATATTCGAAGCAGTCAAGGCCGTATTCCGAAAGGAACTTCGGCATCTGAAGCGAGGCCTTGCAG
>JAFOHJ010000265.1 GCA_017421885.1 Clostridia bacterium | reverse complement strand
ATGCCTTTGCATATACCTCAAGAGAGCCCTGAGCGAGCTTTACCCTGACTCCGAGAGGCAGAACAAGCAACAAAAGGATCACGGCAAAAATTGCCAGGAGCGCTATACCTATCCATTTCATTCCTGCGCTCCTCCCTCCTGCCTGTTCATATCAAGTGAAAGCTGTTCACTGCCGTGTTCAACGCCAAAGCCCTCAATGAAAGGCAGCTGATCGATATCCGATATAGCAAAAGACCTGAGAAACTTTTCGGTAGTTCTGTAAAGCAGCGGCCTGCCGGGAACATCCAATTTTCCGCAGCTTTCAATAAGACCTTTATCGACGAGCGAAACCATGGTATGTCCGCTGTCAACGCCTCTCACCTGCTCTATATAAGTTTTGGTTACCGGCTGCTTATAAGCGATTATCGCAAGAACCTCAAGCGCCGACTGAGTGAGCACAGGCGGCCTTGCAGTTTCAAGAGCCGCACGGACATACCCGGCATACTCGGGTCGGGACACAAGCTGATATTTCCCTTCAAGCCTGAGCAAACGCATTCCGCGCCTCTCGTATTCATAAAAATCGGCAAGACCCATAGCGAGCTCTTCCAGCTCGCTTTTGTCAATATTTAAAACAGAGCAAAGCTTGTCTGACGATATAGATTCGCCGGATGCAAACAATATAGCTTCAAGCGCGTGCGCCAGTTCCTTCTTCTCCATCAGTTTCACCCGAAAGCATAAGACTATATCCCTCATTCTCTTCAAGAATGAGAAGTTTTTTTGTTTTGGAAAGTTCCAGTACAGCAAGAAATAAAGCAACGACTTCCGAGCGGCTTCGTGACGACAGCACTATCTCAGTAAAATCAAGCTTATCCTGAATACGGAATCTCTCAAGCAGATAGGTTATTTTTGTTTCTACCGACACTCCCCTGTGTCTTACAATACCGCTGAACGACTCGACCGGAGGCGGCAGTTTACGTCCGGCACGTTCAAGAATGGATGCTACAGCCTTTTCAAGCTGTTCAAGTGTATTCTGGTACAGCCTGTCGGGGTCTGTGCCGAGAACCTCTCTTGGCCTTACAAAAAGCTCTTTTCCTATCTCATATCGGCCCAGGAGCAAGCCTCCGGCTTCCTTGACACGCTGATAATCCAGCAGCGTTTCAATAAGAACTGCCCTGGGGTCGGGCTCATCGCTCTCTTCGTATACGGGAAGCAGCATTTTTGATTTAATATAGACAAGATGCGATGCCATAGCAATAAACTCACCTGTGACCTCGATGTCAAGCTCTCGCATCTTCTGAAGATATTCCAGATATTGTTCGGATATCTCTGCAATAGGAATATCTACAATGTCTATTTTATTTTTTGAAAGCAGATGGAGAAGCAGGTCCAAAGGCCCATCAAACTTCTCCAGATGAAAGGTCATATCCTGCATATCATATCAGCCCTATTGCCATACATATATTGAAAACAACATTATATATGCCATTCAGTATGGTTGTGCGTCCAAGACCGATAATGCTGTCGAATAAGCCAAAATACAGGCCCAGCAGCAGTACAAGGCGAATGTATCCCTCGTAATTGTAAAACCATCTGACAGCTTTATTAGGCAGGAACATAAACATTATCTTTGAGCCATCAAGGGGTGGAATAGGAAGCAAATTGAATATACCCAAACCTACACTAAGTTCACCAAGGATCATCAGAAATGTGGCCAACGCTGTAAGGAATCTTCCGGTACCTGAAATAATAATCGCAACATATGCAAACAGCGCTGCAAACGCCAGCAGAAAATTGCTGAGAGGACCTGCAAAAGCAGTAACAGCCATTCCGACCTTAGGATTTTTGAAATTACGGGGATTCACAGGAACCGGCTTGGCCCACCCAAACCTGAACAGCACCATACACAGAAAACCGAGGGGATCTATATGTGACAATGGGTTCAGCGTGAGCCGTCCATTGTACTGGGCTGTCTTGTCGCCCAGCAGATATGCTGCAAAACCATGACACATCTCATGAAAAGATATGGCTATAAAGGCAGCAGGGATTACTGTGAGCAAGTATTGAAGGTTGAACAATATATCAACTCCTATTTGCTACTAAAATCAGTTGAAAACATCAAGCATATCGCTGATGAGCACATCTCTTCCCTCATTCTTCTCGGCAGAATAAGGAATAAGCTTTACACTTTCGTCCAACTGGAGTGTCTCTCTTATGAGAGCAATTGCCGGCTCGACCTGCGACTTTTTAAGCTTGTCCAGTTTATTGGCTACAATGGTCATGGGCAGGTCATACGCTCTGATCCATTCCACCATCATCTGGTCGTCTGCTGTAGGCTTGTGGCGGATATCGAGGATAACATAGATCCTCGATATATTAGCCATATCTCTTGCAAAATAATCGTCGATCAGCTTGGAATAACGATCACGTTCGGTTTTGGATGTCTTGGAATAACCGTAACCGGGCAGGTCGATAATCCAGGCCTTATCTTCTACATTGAACAGATTTACATAAACTGTCTTGCCGGGCATCGAGCTTACTTTCGCAAAGCCCTTCTTTCCGACTATCGAATTGATGGTAGAAGATTTGCCTACATTCGAACGACCGACAAAAACAAACCTCTTCTGTGCATCGGAAGGAAAATCCTTTGCCGATGCTGCCGAACGAACGAAAACTGTTTTATTTAAGTTCATTTGTCCTCCTACTGTCTGACTCCTGTTGCACTGGGTCTTACAGGAGGCACGACAACACTAAAACGTTCCTTTTCTTCCTCATTACTCTCTTCGACCTGCACATAGGAAAACACCGCTCTTACAACATCATCCATATGTGTGGCTGGAATAAACTCGAGCGTATCTCGGACGGTAGGATCTATATCATCAAGATCTCTTACATTCTCTGCAGGAATAATAACGCGCTTGACATCGGCCAGATATGCGGCCATGGTCTTTTCCTTCAAGCCACCGATAGCAAGAACTCGTCCGGTTATAGTGATTTCGCCGGTCATTGCAATGCTGCGGCTTACCTTCTTGCCCGTAAGTGCCGAGATCAGGCTGGTCGCAATAGTGATACCGGCCGAAGGTCCATCCTTTGGAACCGCACCTTCAGGGAAATGGATGTGAATATCCTTTGTTTTATGGAAATCAGGTGCAATGCCCAAAGATTCGCTTCGGCTGCGGATATATGTCATGGCCGCCCTTACCGACTCTTTCATAACATCACCAAGATTGCCTGTAACTTCGATCTTGCCGCTGCCCTCAATAGCAATGGATTCAACCTCAAGTATCTCTCCGCCAACGCTTGTCCATGCAAGTCCGTTGACGACACCGCAATCGTTATCTTCAAGAATATTCTTCTTCTTGAAACGTACATTTCCAAGATATTTGCTCATATTGTCAGGCGAGATCCTGAGCGACTTCTTACCTGTCTCAAGCATATGCTTTGCTGTCTTGCGGCACAGCTTTGCCAGTTCGCGTTCAAGAGAACGAACGCCGGCCTCGCGTGTATAACCCTCGATAATAGCACGCATTGCCTTCTCGGGAACAATAAGATTAGAGCCCTTAAGACCATTAGCCTTGAGCTGTTTGGGCATAAGATGGCCCTTTGCAATGTGCATTTTTTCTTCAACTGTATATCCCGAAAGCTCGATGACTTCCATTCGGTCATAGAGAGGGCCGGGAATATTCTCAGCATAGTTGGCTGTGCAGATGAACAGAACATCACTGAGATCAAAAGGAGCATCGATATAGTGGTCAACAAATGCGCTGTTCTGCTCGGTGTCAAATGCCTCAAGAAGCGCCGACGAAGGGTCTCCCTTATAGTCTGCAGACAGCTTGTCGATCTCATCGATAAGTATCAGGGGATTTCGGCTACCGGCCTGCTTAACTGCATTAATAAGTCTGCCGGGCATGGATCCGATGTAAGTACGTCTGTGACCGCGGATATCTGCCTCATCACGAACACCACCAAGAGAGATACGGGCATAGTTTCGGCCCAGAGCCTTGGCAATAGAACGTGCTACTGATGTCTTGCCGACGCCGGGAGGGCCAACAAGACAAATAATCTGACCCTTGATGCCTCCCGAAAGAGTCTTTACAGCAAAAAACTCAAGAATACGTTCTTTTACCTTTTCAAGGCCGTAGTGATCTGCCTCAAGGATCTTTGCCGCCTTAGCGATATCATCGTTCTCTTCGGTGACTTTTTTCCAGGGCAGCTCGAGGATAGTATCGAGATATGTTCTTACAACACCGCTCTCAGGCGAAGAAGGCTGCATCTTTGCAAGCCTAGAAGCCTCTTTGACGAACTTGTCTTCTATCTCCTTAGCAAGGCCAATAGCCTTGATTTTATCAATATACGTGCGGGATTCGCCTACAACATCTTCACTCTCGCCCAGTTCCTCATTGATAACGCGGATCTGTTCGCGAAGATAATAGTCACGCTGGCCCTTATCCATCTGGATCTTGACTTTATTCTGAATATCCTGCTCGAGAACAAGAATATCGATCTCATCGATCAGTATATGTGTAAGAAGCGCACAGCGCTTGCGGATATCAAGCTCTTCAAGCACCTTCTGTTTGTCATTATGAGAGATAAAGATATTAAGTGCGATAAAGTCGGTGACATATCCCATATCATTGCTGTCAAAAACCTTGGCAACAACATCATTATTAAGCTTAGGTGCCAACTCGGCATATTCAAGGAACAGATCGCGAAGAGTTCTGACAGCTGCGGCATCTCGCTTGCCGGTAGCAGGTCTTTCCTCCTCCTCGATCTGATATACATCGCATCTGAGGAACTCCCTGTCATCAAGAGCAGCATATATCTTTGCTCTGCTGAGACCCTCAGCAAGGACTCGCAGGGTGCCGCCGGGCATTCTCAGGACCTGCTTGATCTTTGCAACTGTACCAACCGAATATATATCTTCAAAGGTGGGCTTCTCCACCGCCATTTCCTTCTGAGAAACAAGGAAGATCTTCTGATCTCCGGACATGGCCTTGTTGAGGGCATTAATGGAAATCTGCCTGCCTACATCAAAGTGAAAAACCGTCTTGGGATAGACTGTAATTCCTACAAGAGCCATTGTCGGTATATTGTGGATGATCATTTTGCTGTCGAAATCTTTGATCATTTACATACTCCTCCATTCTGATGGTTAAGTATATCATATTTCTTGATTTTATTCAAGCTATACGGCAATTTCCCCATAAACAAAAAGCAAGGTGCGGAAAAACCGCACCTCGCTCATATGATACTTTAATCTCTGATTATCTTCGCTTCTCCGCTTCCGTTCACCATATCAGCGGTAATAACCACCTTTTTGATCGACCTGTCGGAGGGAACTTCGAACATCAGCTCGTTAAGCAGCCCTTCCATAACCGAACGCAGGCCTCGAGCACCTGTATTGCGCTCGATGGTCTTGCCGGCGATAGCCTTGAGAGCCTCTTCCTCAAACTCAAGCTCTACACCATCAAGGTCAAACAGATGCTTATACTGCTTTGTGATGGCATTCTTGGGCTTGGTGAGAATATCAAGCAGCGCCTGCTCGTCCAGGCTGTCGAGACTTACCAGGATAGGCAGACGGCCTACAAGCTCGGGAATAATACCGAACTTGAGAACATCGTGATGCTCGACCTGCTTGAGCAGATCAGAGCTTCTTGCCTCTTTCTTCGAGTGAACCTCAGCGCCAAAGCCTATTCCCTGCTTGCCTGTGCGCTTTTCAACCACCTTCTCGATGCCGTCAAACGCTCCGCCGCAGATGAAGAGGATATTACTTGTATCGATCTGGATAAACTCCTGCTGAGGATGCTTTCTGCCTCCCTGAGGAGGTACATTCGCAACTGTTCCCTCGAGGATCTTCAGCAGAGCCTGCTGAACGCCTTCGCCCGATACGTCACGGGTGATTGAAGGATTCTCGCTCTTGCGGGCGATCTTATCCAGCTCGTCAATATAGATAATGCCTCTCTCAGCCAGCTCGACATCATAATCGGCCGCCTGAATAAGACGAAGAAGGATATTCTCTACGTCCTCGCCGACATAACCCGCCTCAGTAAGAGTGGTAGCATCTGCGATGGCGAAGGGAACCTTCAGATTTTTGGCCAGCGTCTGGGCCAGATATGTTTTACCGCTGCCGGTAGGACCGATCATAAGGATGTTGCTCTTCTGGAGATCGGCACCCTCATCTGCCCTGTCCTTGCTGCGGATACGCTTATAGTGATTATAGACAGCAACTGCCAAAGCCTTCTTGGCGCGATCCTGCCCGATGATGTATTCATCGAGACCTTCTTTGATCTCGCGGGGCGTGGGAAGCTCGCCATCGAGGGCAAGCTTTCCTTCCGCTTCCATTTCATACATCTCTTCAGCGATCAGGTCAGCACATATCTGAACACATTCGTTGCAGATATATACTCCCGATCCGGCGATAAGCCTTTTTACCTCGTCCTGACTCCTGCCGCAAAAGCTGCAGTGCAGGTCCCTCTTATCATTTGCCATTATAAACCCCGTTTATCTCTTGTCGATGATCTTATCGATCAGACCGAATTCAAGGGCTTCCTGAGCCGACATGAAATTATCTCTGTCGGTCGCCTTGTCCATAACTTCCATTGTCTGACCTCTTGTCTCACAAAGGAAGCGGTTTATTCTCTCACGCGCTCTGATGATGTGGTCGGCACGGATCTTGATATCTGTAGCCTGTCCCTGAACACCGCTTGTAAGAGGCTGATGGATCATGAT
>JAFOHJ010000264.1 GCA_017421885.1 Clostridia bacterium | reverse complement strand
TCTATCTCGGCGCCGTCGGCTATCCCGGTGTGCCCGACCATGTTTCGCTGTGGGGCCTCCTGCTTGAGATCCGCCACGGCTTTGACCAGTATATCAACCTCCGCCCCGTAAAGCTCCTCAAGGGAGCGCCCTGCCCCCTCAAGGACGTAGGCCCCGGCGATATCGATATGATCGTAATCCGCGAAAACAGCGAGGGCGAATATGCCGGCGCAGGCGAGTGGCTGTTTAAAGATACTCCTGCCGAAGTAGCTCTTCAGACCGGCGTATTCTCGCGCAAGGGCACCGAGCGTGTTATCCGCTATGCCTTCGAGCTGGCAAAGAAGGAGGGCAAGAGCGTCACCTCCATCAGCAAGGGCAATGCCCTCAACTACTCGATGGTATTCTGGGACAAGATCTTTGAGGAAGTGGCCGCCCAGTATCCCGATGTTCCCACCCACCACCTGCTGGTGGATGCCGCTTCGATGTTCTTTGTAAAGGATCCCAAGCGTTTTGAGGTGGTCGTCACCTCCAACCTCTTCGGCGATATCCTCACCGACCTGGGCGCCGCCATTTCGGGCGGTATGGGCCTTGCTGCGGGTGCCAACCTCAACCCCGAGGGCGAGTTCCCCTCGATGTTCGAGCCGGTGCACGGCAGCGCCCCCGACATTGCTGGCAAGGGCCTTGCCAATCCTCTGGCCGCCATCTGGTCGGCAAGCCAGATGCTGGACCATTTCGGCTATCCCGAGCTTGGCAAACGCGTTATCGACGCCATCGAAAAGGTCATGGTGGAGGCACAGTGCCTGACCCCCGACATGGGCGGCACCGCCACCACATCGGAAGTAGGCGACAGAGTGGCCCGGCTGCTCTGATGCCTCCTCTTTTAACCCCGCAGAAAGGAAGATACCTATGAAAAAAACCTCACGCTTTATCTCGCTGGCTCTCGCCCTCTGCATGTGCTTCTCCATGATGATAACGGCTAATGCAGCCGGCCTCAGCGACATCACTCACCACTGGGCCAAGAGCTATATCGAAACGGCGGTCGCCCGCGGCTATGTCACCGGCTATGACGACGGCACCTTCCGCCCCAATCAGCCGGTCACCCGTGCCGAGTTCTGCAAGATGCTGAACAACGCCCTCGGCCTCTCGGCCACCGCAAACATCTCCTTCAAGGACGTAAGCTCGTCCCACTGGTATTATAAAGAGGTGCAGAAGGCGGTTGCCGCAGGCTATATCGGCGGCTATGAAGACAACACCTTCCTTGGCGGCAACAAAATCACCCGTCAGGAGGCCGCAGTCGTCATCGCACGCATCGTAACAGCCCCCGCCTCCGAAAAGAATATATCTGCCCTCAAGGACAGCGCCTCCATCGCATCGTGGGCCCTCAGCGGCGCAAAAACGGTGTACTCCAAGGGCTATATGGCAGGCGATAACCTGGGCAACTTCAACCCCAAGGGCAACCTGACCCGCGCTGAAGCCGTAAAGATCATCGAATCGATCCTTTCGGGCGAAAAGGTCTCGTCGTCCAGCCTGACAGTCAGCGTTTCGGGCCAGACCTATTCCAACTGGATCATCACCGGCAACGTCATCATCTCCGACGAGCTGGCTTCGGGCAATGTCACCTTCAATAACTGCCGCATCCTCGGCACCATGCTGATAAACGGCGGCGGCGCCTCGGGCATCCGCCTGTCGAACACCAATGTTTCCAATATGACGGTCAACAGCAATTTCCAGACCGGCATCGCCGCGGTCGGCACATCGACAGTCAACAACGTATATTCCTCATCCACCTGCACTCTCGTCGAGTCGAACCTCACGGGCGCAGGCGCAGGCTTTAAGAATGTCAGCATCGGCGGCTCGCTCAATTCTTCC
>JAFOHJ010000263.1 GCA_017421885.1 Clostridia bacterium | reverse complement strand
GTTGTGGCATCGGTGCCGGGAACACACAGAGCAACTACATCGGCTCCCTTGATAGCCTCGTCGAGCTGATCGATGGTGTAAACCTCATCATAGCAATCAGGGCCGGGCTTCAGTGTGCGGCGGACACCGCGAACACAGGCTGCACCCATAGCCTTAAGTCGCTTTGCATAGTTTGTTCCGATATCACCCATGCCAACAATGGTTACTGTACTTCTCATTATCGATTTGATATCACCGATGATCCTCCAGCCGCGATTTGCAACCAGTTCGGCATATTCGGGCATTCTTCTCATCATCATGAGTGTTACGCAAATCATGTGCTCAGAAATAGTGATGCCATATCCGCCTGCAGAATTGGTGACAATAACATCGGGGTTGGCATAAAGCTCGTCGCTTACAACCTTATCTACGCCGGCGAAAGAACAAGCCAACCATTTAAGCGACTTGTTGGCCTTTATAGCTTCAGGGGGAAAATTACCGAACATTACTTCGCAGCCATCACTGTTCTTGACTGCATCATCATTGTCAGCAAAATATACCGTTTCAAATCCATTTGCCGCTGCGACCTCGTTGATCTTTGCAATAAGACCTTCATCAAGAAAAGCCGCATTAATTCCTATTTTAGCCATTTTTACTTCCTCCAGTATGATTTATTATTTATCTTTTCTGTAAATATCATTAAGAACATCGTTAAAAACGCCCCCCATAATAAGTATGGATGCCACAAGCTGAAGCCAGAGCATCAATATCATAATTGCTGCAAGCGAACCATACAGCATCGAATAATTGGAATAGTTGGAAACATAAAAAGAGAATCCCCATGTTACCACCGTTATTCCGGCTACTGCGAATGCCGCGCCCGGAATCGCCGACTTAAATGGATACCTGCGGCTGGGCACGATATAATAGAAACCACTCAGAACCAGAAGCATATATACCGGAATGAATACATTTTTAAGCAGGCCGAGCAGAGAAATTATGCTCATCGGGATGGAGATATACTTCATAAGAATATCCAACGCTACCTCACCTGCCATGGCTACAAAGCTGAGAGCAAAAAACGACAGCAGAATAATAGCCGAGAACATAGCTGCCGTGAGATAATTTACAATGCCGCCTTTTTTAATGTGATATGCCTGCCTTACCGAGGTCAGAAGAGAATTAAAGCTCCGGGTAAGCGCAAAAAGCGTTGTGGTAAGACCTACCATAAAAATAGAAGTGGAATCTATCCTGTCGAGATATCCAATATAGTCGATCAGTATACTGACAATAGCCTCGGGTAGAATATCGCTGAAACGGTTGATTACCGAAATGATATCTATATCTATTCTGGTAATGATAGTATTAAGCAGAATAAGTATGGGGAAAATCGAGAAAAACAGATAATAGGCAAGCTGAGTGGCAGCCTTTGAAACACCGTCAGAAAAATATCGTTTCCCGGTCCTGACGACCACCTTGATAATTTCATCAAACATAATATCTTCCTTTTGCTGACTTATTTCAGCACAGTGTGCCAAACTCAATCTATGCTTTATATGTGATAATTATACCAAATACACTGTGCCATGTAAAGAAATATATGTTTATTATGGCTATATCCGATTAGCTGATGTATAATAAATATATCTCATATAGGAGGTATCACTATGGCAGAAATATTTGCCTGGCTTATCCCCTCGCCCATTGGCACGCTTGCGCTGCTTGAACAGGATCAGATGATAATAAGGCTGACTTGTTCGGCCAGCCTTCCTGATAATATCATATATAACAAAACCCCTCTGCTGGCAGAAGCAGAAAAGCAGATAAATGAATATTTTGCAGGTTCACGCCGTGATTTTACCCTTCCGCTTAAGGTGACAGGATCTTCTTTCGCCATTAAGGTCTATAATGCGCTTCTCGATATTCCTTACGGAGAAACACGGAGCTATAAGGAGATCGCCGAAGCTGCCGGTAGTCCAAAAGCCTTTCGCGCCGTTGGCAGGGCGAATCATGATAACCCCATAATGCTGATCGTTCCATGCCACAGAGTTATTGGCTCGAACGGTAAAATGACAGGGTATGCATATGGCACTGATATGAAAAAATACCTGCTTGAGCATGAAAAACAATACCATGAGTAAACAAAAACTCCGTAAGAAATCTCTTACGGAGTTTAATTTTGGAATTATTTCTTGTCATCTATACCAAAGATCCTGTTCTTTGCAGCAAGACCTGTGGGAGTGATGGCAAGGCCGCCTTCTGCTGTCTCTCTGAGGCAGGAAGGAAGCTGACTGCCGATCTGGAACATTGCATCAATGACCTCATCGGGCGGAATAACACTGGTAATACCAGCAAGCGACATATCGCTGGCAGTAATAGCCATCGACGCATATACACCGTTACGCTTAACACAGGGAACCTCAACAAGGCCGGCTACGGGGTCACATGCCAGTCCAAGCGAATTCTTGAGCGCAAGAGCTGCCGCATTGAACACCTGATGCGGTGTACCTCCCAGAAGGTATGTGAGCGCACCTGCAGCCATTGCGGCAGCACTTCCACACTCAGCCTGACAGCCGCCTGCAGCACCGGATACTGTGGCTCTGGTGGCGATAACTGCGCCAATGCCCGATGCGATAATAAGACTATGGATGATATCATCGTCCATATATCCAAACTCTTCCTGTGCAGCAATGATTACACCGGGAAGGATGCCCGATGCACCCGCTGTGGGAGCTGCAACAATAACACCCATCGAAGCATTCTGTTCATTGGTGGCGATCGCATAGGCAATGGCCTTTGCGTTAAAATCGCTGAGCACTGTACGGCCGATCTTGATCCTTTCATAATACTTGAAAGCATCGCCGCCGGTCAGTCCGCTGAGCGACTTTCCGTTTTCCTTAAGTCCGCTTCTTACAGCATTTTTCATGACCTGATAGGTGCCCTCTACCCTTCTGATCATCTCGTCTACAGGAGTGCCGCTGTCCTGAAACTCACACTGCAGAATATACTGCCAAAGGGTCTGACGATTCTGCTGAGCGCCCTTCAAAAAGGCCTCAATACTGGGCAATTTCATATAATGGCAACCTCCTTAGAACTTTTCGATGGCAACAACGCCGATAATGTTATCGAGATTCTGAATGGTATTGATAGTATGTTCATCAATTGGCACATCGGTCTCAAGAATGATAACCGTGTCGCCGGCTCTTTTTTCACGGTTAAGATAGATGGTGGCAATGTTATATCCAGCCTCACGGATAACACCGGAAATGCTGTGAAAAACACCGATAACGTCGCGGCCGAATACAATGAGAGTATCGGCATTGCAGTTTACCGAAACCTCAAAACCGTTGATCTCAGTGAGTCTGATGGCACCGCCACCAATTGAACTTGCACGCAGAGTGACCGAGCTATGTTCCGATTCGGCTTCGATGTAAACCGTATTGGGATGATAACGAGGATTGTCTTCGGTCCTGATAGAAAACTCAAGTCCCATCTCAGGAGCAAGAGTAAGGCTGTCTCTTACTCTGAGGTCAGCTGTGCCAAAGCCAAGAAGACCACCTACAACAGCTTTATCGGTACCGTGACCTTTATATGTAGTTGCGAAAGATCCATAGAAGGTAATTTTTGCCTTCTTAACATCCTCTTTGAGGATGCTGCGGCAGGCCAGACCAATTCTGACCGCACCTGCTGTATGGGAGGAAGAAGGGCCAACCGTAATGGGGCCCAGCATATCGAACATTCCTACCGCCATTTCTACACCTCTTTCCGGCCGCGCATCGGCGGCCACATTGTGTTGCTGCTCAGCAGCAAATATTAGTCGAGATAATCCTTAAGCTTCTTGGAACGGCTGGGATGGCGCAGCTTGCGAAGAGCCTTTGCC
>JAFOHJ010000262.1 GCA_017421885.1 Clostridia bacterium | reverse complement strand
GACGGCTGATGGTGATTATTCTCTTACTCATATCTCCAAACTCCTTTTACCATTGCATTTAACGGTTAATTATATCACTATCTAATTTTATTATACTCCGTTTTTTCCTGATATCAAGAGTTTTATTGCTTTATCAGAGAATACCAATATTACCTTCAATATAACCGGCTGCTGCTCTTACACTTCCCTCAAGAGCTCCATCATTGAAGGGTACACGGAGGCCCGCCTTGGAAACAAGTCCTACAAATGTCTCACTGCCGCCCTGAGATGTGTAGGCCATATAGGCATCCCATGCTGCCTGCCAGCCCTTTGTTGTCATGATCTCCATAACTTCAAGGGCTACAGTCTGAGCCAGACAATAGTCGATATAATAGAAGGGATTTGTATAGATATGAAGCTGGCGCTGCCATGTGCGTCCCTCTCCGTAGAAGGGAATACCGCTGAAATCAATATACGGACGATAGACCTTTTCAAGCTTTGCCCACTCTTCATGGCGCTGCGAAGGTGTCATATCGGGATTATCGTATACGATATGCTGGAACTCATCTACCATGCATCCGTAAGGCAGGAATTCGAGGGCACCGATCAGATGGATAAGCTTAGCCTTTTCAGTTCTTTCGCCATAGAAGCGCTCGAGATACGGCCAGCAGAGGAACTCCATAGACATGGAATGAACTTCGCAGCTCTCGAGTGTAGGCTCGCTGAGACCCAGCATCTCGTCATCCTTAAGCATGATGGACGCAGCAAAAGCATGTCCGCCTTCATGTGTACATACCTCAACATCGCCTGCTGTGCCGTTAAAGTTGGCAAAGATAAAGGGAGTTCTGTATTCAGGCAGGGTCGAACAATAGCCGCCGCTCATCTTATTCTCTCGGGAGTAAAGATCAAAGGCTCCCATGCTGTCCATTCCGTTGATCATTTCAGCCGCCTGGGGATCAAGCTCGCGATACATAGCAACGCCTCTTGCATAAAGCTCGTCGTCTTCAACAACAGGCTTGGGGTTGCCCTCGAGTGTTTTGATCTCGCTGTCATAGAACATGATATGATCTATGCCGAGTCTTTCTGCCTGAAGCTCTTTAAGCTTTGCAACCAGAGGCACAACATCGCGCTTTACCTGCTCACGGAAGTTTCTTACCATCTCGGGATCATAGCTGTTTCGTGTCATTCTCAGATATCCGAGAGGGGTGAAGTTGTCATGGCCCAATGTTTTTGCGATTTTTGTGCGGATAGCTACCATTCGGTTATAAATATCATCATATTCGGCCGCCTTCGACATGTATGCACGGCCTTCTGCCTCGAATGCTTCCTTTCGTGTTTCCCTGTCGCTCGAGCTCTTGAACAGACCCATCTTTGTAACGGGGTATGTTTCCCCTCTGAACTCAACTGTCAGCGACCCCTGAAGCTTCTGATATTCAATGGCAAGAAGGCTTTCTTCCTGAAGCATGCCAAGTATCTCGGGCGAAATGGTCTTCAGTGTGATCTCGGCATTGATGAATGCCACCTTTCCGAACCTTTCCTCCAGCTGAGGACGGAACTTGCTCTCAAGCATGGCCATATAAAATCCGTTGAGCCTCTCAAAAAGCTGGGGCATGGCGCCGGCATAATACTCCTCTTCCCCTTCATAGAACTCATCTGCTGTGTTCTGCGAAGATCGGATCGATGAAAGACCGGTCATTGTGGCGATCCTTCTTTCGGCTTTTGAATACTCCAGCATGACAGCAATGGCATCTTCCGGCGTTCCGGCAGCCCTGAGCTTTTTTGTCATCTCGCCGGCAAGTTCGACAAAATGAGGAATGTCGAGTCTTTCATAGGGTATTTCTGCTACTCTCATAATTTGCTCCTTATTTTCGTTAATTTTTTAACATTTTTCTTGATTATCTTACCGATTACCGCTATACTAATTATGAACAAAAACAAATTGTTCCTCAGACTATATTTTATCACATTTGTCAACTGTGAAAAAGATGTCAAAAGGCGTTAGTTTTTTAACACAAAATGTTACTTTTTTAACAGTATTTTGCGCATTATTCATATCTTTTTTACTTCAAAAGTGTTGTTTTTTCGCCATATCTATTGTATAATGACACTATTCATTTTAAGCATGGCGAAAGCTGTGCTTTTTTTGAGCAGGGTAATTATATAACCAAAGAAGAAAAATATAGAGGTGAATAAATGTCACATGGTTTTAAGGGAGGCACGCATCCCGATGAAATGAAGCATCTGACCAGTCAGAAGCCCATCGAGAAGCTCCATGCCCCCGAACTCGTAATTCTCCCGATGTCTATGCACATCGGTGCTCCCTGTCAGCCTCTGGTCGCTGTCGGTGACCATGTTTACATGGGTCAGAAAATCGCCGAAGCTCAGGCTGCTGTTTCTGCTCCTGTTCATGCTACTATCTCCGGTACAGTAAAAGCTATTGCCCCTATGGAGCATGCCCTCGGCACAAAAGTCATGTCGATCGTTATCGAAAATGACTATCAGGACGAACTCGATCCCTCGATCGCACCTATCGATTATTCGGCAATGACAGCTGAAGAAATGATCGCATGCATCAAGGAGGCCGGTATCGTCGGACACGGCGGTGCCGCATTCCCCACACACATCAAGCTGTCTTCTGCGCTCGGCAAAGTCGACACAGTTATCATCAACGGCGCTGAATGCGAGCCCTTCCTTACATCCGACCACAGGATCCTCCTTGAGCACCCCGAAGAAGTTGTTGAAGGTGTAAAGATCATTCTCAGGATCCTGAATCTCAAGAATGCTGTCATCGGCATTGAGATGAATAAGGAAAACACCTTTGAGAAGATCAATTCTCTCCTCCCTGTTGACGGAAGCATCAAGCTGGTGCCCATGGCTGTCAAGTATCCTCAGGGCGCTGAAAAACAGCTTATCAAGACTATCACAGGCCGCGAGGTTCCTTCCGGAAAACTGCCTGCCGATGCCGGATGTGCTGTATTTAACACCGACACTGCCGCTTCCATCTACCGTCTGTTTTCTACCGGTATGCCTATGCACCGCAGGATCGTAACAGTTTCCGGCCCCGATATGGCAGTTCCCAAGAACCTTGAAGTAAGGATCGGCACGCCTGTTAAGGACCTCATTGCCTTCTGCGGCGGCTTTATCGAGCCTCCCACCAAGCTGCTTATGGGCGGCCCCATGATGGGTACTTCGCTCTACAGCGACGAGGTCCCCATTATCAAGGGTACAAACGGCATTCTGGCTTTTGCCGAAACCGAACCCCTTCATGTCAGCGACCCCAGATGCATCAGATGCGGAAGATGTGTTGCCGACTGCCCCATGCAGCTGGTTCCCACATATATTTACCGCGCCGCCATGGCCGGAAGAATGGACGAATGTGCATCCTTGAATCCCCTTGACTGCATCGAATGCGGCGTCTGCTCTTTTGTCTGCCCCGCAAAGGTGCCTCTGACACAGGGTATCCGTGTTGCAAAGCAGAAGATCATTGCTGCTAACAGAAAGTGAGGATAACAGGATGAATGATCTTTCCAAACTCAAGGTAAGTTCCTCGCCTCATATCCGATCTGAGGACACCACCTCCCGCATCATGCTCGATGTTGTCATCGCCCTGATGCCCGCTCTGGCCATTGGCATTTTCGTATATGGCCTGCGCGCTCTGACTGTCACAGCTGTTTCGGTCATTGGCTGCGTATTCTTTGAATGGCTTTATAACCATCTTTCCCACAAATATCAGTCGGTTGGCGACCTTTCTGCAGTTGTCACCGGTGTTCTGCTGGCCTACTGCCTTCCCGTTTCCACCCCTCTGTGGACAGTACTGTTGGGCGACCTCTTCGCCATCATTATTGTAAAGCAGTTGTTCGGCGGAATCGGCAAGAACTTTGTCAACCCCGCTCTGGCTGCCCGCGCATTCCTGCTGGCATCCTTTGCAGGTATTGTTTCGGTCTATCCCAAGATAAGGACCGCGCTGCCCCTTTTCACCACACCGGTTGATATCGTAACAACAGCTACTCCCCTCAGCCAGATGAAGGAAGGCATCCTTCCCGATATCTCGGTGTTCAACAATGCTCTCGGTATGGTAGGCGGCTCGATCGGCGAGATCTCCTCCTTCGCCCTTATTGCCGGCGGCATCTATCTGATCTACCGCAAGGTTATCTCGGCAAGGATCCCTCTGGCATTTATCGGCACAGTTGCTGTTATCTCCTTCATCTTCCCCCAGGGAAATAACAATCTACAGTGGATGCTGAGCCAGCTGGTCTCCGGCGGCCTCATGCTTGGCGCTATCTTTATGGCGACCGATTATACCACTTCTCCCATCACCATCAAGGGTCAGATCATATACGGCATCGGCTGCGGACTTATCACAGTTCTCATCCGTTATTTCGGAACCTATCCCGAAGGTGTCTCCTATGCAATTCTGGTCATGAACCTCTTTGTTGGCCTTATCGAAAATGTTACCATGCCCCGCAAGTTCGGCGCACCCCAAAAGGAAAAGAAAGGAGGCTCCAAGGTTGAAAAATAACGAATATATCCGTCTTGGCGGAGTCCTGCTGGCTATCACCTCGGTGGTCGCTCTTCTCCTCGGATTCTTCAATGATGCAACCGCAGATATTATTGCAGCAACCAATGCTGAAAAGCAGAATCAGACCATGCACGCTATTCTTTCGGATGCAGCCTCCTTCGGCCATGCCGGTGTCCTTTCCCCCGAAGGCTCTGATATTGCAGCCGCCCATAAAGGCTATGACAAAAGCGCCGGAATCGTCGGCTGGTGCTTTACCGTTACCCCCAGAGGTTACGGCGGAGAGCTTACCGTCATGGTAGGCGTGTCGGCTGACTTGAAGATCACAGGCGTTGAGATAACAAATCATTCCGAAACTCCCGGCCTTGGTGCCAAGGCAGTTCAGGAAGGCTGGCGCTCGCAGTTCATCGGCAAATCTGGTGAGTTGACCGTTACCAAGTCGACTCCTTCCGACAGCCAGATCCAGGCTATTACTTCGGCAACAATCACATCCAAGGCTGTAACTTCGGCGGTAAACGAATCGCTGGCCTTTGCACAGATCCTCGCAGAAAAGGAGGGCCTTGTAAAATGAGCAACTTCGCAAAACAGCTTAAAGAAGGCGTTCTTACAAACAACCCCATCTTTGTCCAGCTTATCGGCACCTGCCCTACACTGGCCACCAGCACCTCTCTTGAAAACGGAATGGGTATGGGTATTGCCGTTACCCTCGTTCTCATGTGTTCAAACTTTGTAATCTCACTTCTCCGCAAGTTTATCCCTTCCAAGGTCAGAATCGCAGCATATATCGTCATCATCGCAGGCTTCGTTACCATAGTCGATCTTTCTCTTCAGGCATGGTTCCCCGAGCTTTCGGCATCGTTGGGCATCTTTATTCCTCTGATCGTTGTTAACTGTCTGCTGCTCGCAAGAGCTGAGGCATTCGCATCCAAAAACAAACCCATCCCTGCTCTTATCGACGGCCTTACGATGGGTATCGGATTTACCGTAGGTATTTCGATCATCAGCTCTGTTCGCGAGCTTATCGGCACAGGCTGCATCTACGGCATCCCCGTATTCGGCGCAAGCTATGCTCCTATCGTCATGATGATCCTCCCTGCCGGCGGTTTTCTTACGCTCGGCATCCTGATGGGTATTTTCCAGTATTTTATGAATAAGAAGGAGGCAAAATAATGAGTGGTCTGACATATTATTTTTCCCTTTCTCTCTCGGCTATACTCATTGAGAACTTTATTTTCGTCAAGTTTCTCGGTTGCTGTCCCTTCCTCGGTGTTTCCAAAAAGACCGACACAGCCCTCGGCATGGGCATTGCCGTTATATTCGTAATGACGGTTGCCTCGGCTGTTACAAATCTTGTAAACACCTATTTGCTGGGCACCGACTATGCATATATGAGAACTGTCGTATTCATCCTCATCATCGCTGCTCTTGTTCAGTTCATCGAGATGTTTCTCATGAAGATGATGCCGGCTCTTTATGAAGCCCTGGGCATCTATCTTCCCCTGATCACCACAAACTGCGCCGTTCTCGGCGTTGCCAACCTCAATGTAGCCAATGGCCTCGACTTCATCGGCTCTGTGATTTACGGTTTTTCGGCCGGCTGCGGTTTCACACTGGCCATCGTACTTTTTGCCTCGGTACGTGAGCGTCTTGAATATGCCGAGTATCCCAAATGTTTCTCCGGATTCCCCATCGCCCTCGTTGCGGCTTCGCTGCTCTCGATCGCTTTCATGGGCTTCCAGGGTCTGTCTATCTTTTAATGGAGGTCTGTAAATAATGCAAACATTTGTAATGCCCGTTCTTATTCTGGGCGGTCTCGGCCTCTTTTTCGGACTTCTCCTCGCCTATGGTTCGAAGATCTTCCATGTTGACCGCGATCCTCGTCTTGACGAGATCGTCGAAGCCCTGCCCGGTGCCAACTGCGGTGGCTGCGGCTATTCCGGATGCTCGGCAATGGCTAATGCTATCCTGCGCGGCGAAGCTCAGGTAAATGGCTGCCCCGTAGGAGGCAAGGCATGTGCCGAAGCAATCGCCAAGATCATGGGTGTCCAGCCCGCTACGACCGAACGTCTTGTCGCCCACGTAAACTGCCGCGGCGGCATTAATGCCAAGCGCAAGTATGAGTATGACGGCATTCAGGACTGCTTTGCAGCATCCAAAGTTGCAAACGGCCCTCTTGAATGTGCTTATGGCTGCCTCGGTTTTGGCACCTGTGTAAAAGCCTGCCCCTATGATGCTATCCATATCGTAAACGGTGTTGCCGAAGTCGATGGCACCAAGTGCAAGGCCTGCAGCAAGTGCATCAATGCCTGCCCCAGACACATCATCTCTCTTGTACGTGAATCTCAGGACATTTTCGTAAGCTGTTCTTCACATCAGAAGGGTGCCGAGCTCCGCAAGATCTGCAACATCGGCTGCATCGGCTGCACACTCTGCCAGAAGAACTGCCCCACCGGCGCTATCACCGTCACTGACAACCTTGCTTCGATTGATTATGACAAGTGTATCAATTGTGGTAAGTGTGTAGGTGTTTGCCCCCGCAAGCTCATTGTTAATGCAAATGAGCATGTAGTTGTAAAGAACGACTGATATTATTTAAGGAGGCCGAGCTGCTATGAAAAGAAGAAATTACTATAATTCTTACCGCGGAAGGAGATCTTCGCGCGATAAGAAGCTGATAGTCGGATCATCGATCGTGATCCTTCTCTCACTGGCTGCTCTCGCCTTCTTTATTCTTCCCGAGTATATCATCTTTACATCCGAAGGCTTCCGATTTACCTTTATGGAAGATAAAAATCCCGTACAGAACGAGCAGGTTCTTACCGGCGAAGAGGAAGATCTACCTGTTGTCATAGTTGACGGTGAAGAGCAGGATCAGCCTGATCAGTCCAGCGAAAATCCTGTATCTCCTGAGGAATATCCCACTCCGATCAACAAGCCGCCTATGCTGGGTGTTATCGACAATATCGAAAACCTCCTCAGCCGCAGCGGCTATGGCAAAGGCCTTTCCAAAGTTGCTCTCGAGCAGGGCTGCAACACACTCTGCTTTGAGATCAAGGGTGCCGACGGCGTGATCAAGATCCCCATTGTCACTTCCTATTCTTCGCAGGAATCCCAGTCGACCAAAGCAAACAATATCAAAGCTGCACTGGAAGTCATTGACGGCACCGATATTGAGCTGACTGCCCTTGTTTCGGCATTTAGGGACGATATTGCTCCGCGCTCCTTTAGCGATTATGCTGTAACCACCTCCGGTGTCACATGGCTCGACAGTCAGAATAAATGTTGGATAAACCCCTATGGCGATATGGCTTCTGAATATCTCTGTGATATCATCCGAGCCTGTGCTGGCTGCGGTTTCGATAATATTATCTTCGACGACCTCTGCTTCCCTCTTTCCGGCAAACTCGAACTGATGGATCTTGGATCGGATGACAGCGAAGAGAGCCGATATGCCGCTCTTGAAAGCATTTACAAGGCTATCCGTCGTACCGCTGATGAAGAAGGCCTTACCCTTTCGGTAATGCTGGAAAAGAACGAGCTTTCCAGTGCGGTCAGCGGACAAAAAATGAGCGATTTGACAAAGTATTTTCACACGATCTTTATCGAAGGTGATCCTTCAGAAGAAATGTCCAATGCACTTAGTGGCACAGGCTGCTGCTTTGGAAGTTTTAAAAAAGGTGCCTTCTCAGTTCCTTCTGAAGAGATCTCGCTTATTGCTCAGTACCTTCAGTAACAACCAATAAAAAAAGTTTGCCCTCTGTCCGAAATGGACAGAGGGCATTTTTGCGCCTTATTCAAATGTTATATTCAAAGCATCGCCATAAAGGCTCATGGGGTCAATCGGCTCGCCATTATAATAAACCCAGAAAGCAAGATTTACACCGGTAGCCTGGCCTGTTGCGCCGGCACTGCCGACCACCCCTCCGCCTTCCATATAACGGCCTACCCATGCCTCGACCTCGGCAAGATGACCATATGCCGTGACATAGTTATTTCCGTGATCTATTTTGACTACATTGCCATAAACCTTGTCGTAATAGACCTCCATGACCTTACCCTCCATTGCAGCTACAACTTCTTTATCACCGCGGATGTTGATATGATCGTGGAAACGTTCTTCTCCCGTTATGGGATGGGTCCTCATGCCAAATCTGTTTGTTACGGTTCTGCTGAAAACCGAAGGCCAGTATACGACCTCAGGATCTTCGCCCTCAACAGATTCAGGTGCATCATCAGATGCCTGCGGCAACTTTTCCTCTGTCTCTTTTTCAATATCCGCTGCCTCAGAAGCCTGTTCAAAGGCCTGCTGAACAGGGCCTTCGATGTCATCCTCAGGCTTTTCAGCCGAAGCCGCGAATACAAAAGTAATGCACATAACCACTGCCACCGAGGCGGCCAGCACCGCAAAGGGATAATTCTTTTTATTCATAATTGCTGTAATACGCTCCTCCATGCCACTGTTGCTGAACCCCTCAACAAGAGGACTCCAGCGTCTTTTGTTCTCTTCCATACGGATGAGCGCCATTGCATAGCCTCTGCGATGTTCAAGCCCTAACCTCGACAGCACCGCTTCGTCACAGGCAAGCTCGATATCGCGGGATGCAGCCGCATACATAAGCCATACCGGCGGTAGGAACCAATAAAAGCTCGCTGCAGCCGCAAGAAACAGCTTGAACCACAGATCTCCCTTCCTGATATGCTGGATCTCATGAGCAAACACGTATGAAAGCGTGTCACTATCTTCTTCCATGCCTTCAGGAATCAGTATCACCGGCCTCAGCAGCCCATATGTGACAGGTGTGTTGATCATGCCGCTTTGCCGTACACTTACGCACCTCAGTATTCCGCCGGGGATCAAAGACTCGATATCCGGGTGAATGAACTTCCCTGCCCTTTGAAACCTGATCATCCACGCAATATATGTAACGACAAAAACAGCAATGCACATAAGCACTCCGGCCAACCATACAGCCTCCATAATGTCAGCCACGCTGCGGGAAGCAACCGACGGTATCTCGGGCAAAACTGTCTGCATCAGGGTTGCTCCTTCTCTTTCAAGATCGATGGTTC
>JAFOHJ010000261.1 GCA_017421885.1 Clostridia bacterium | reverse complement strand
TATATTCTGATGGAGCGCAGTTTTTCTAATACAAGCAGCCGTAATGTTGTCAGAATGATATCCTCTGTTGTTCAGCCCCCATACGATGATAAAAAGCTGGGCAGAGGTAAGCTGAGAGAAAAACGAGAAGCAGTGCTTGATTATCTTTATGGGCTTGCCGAGATTTCGGAAAAGGAGCTTTGCTATCAGACCGGATCAGAGCAGGCAGTTGTTCGTGATCTTGTTAAAAGGGGCCTTGTACATATGCGGGAGGTGCCATTTTATATGGTTGAGCGTTCAGATGGGGTGCCGGAAAGCGAAGCCTTTGTGTTATGATTGAAGCAAAAGGAGATATACGACAGTCTTTCCGATATGATAGACAGCGGAGGGGCCGGCTGTGCTCTGCTTCACGGAGTAACCGGAAGCGGCAAAACAGCTGTTTATGTTGAGTTGATACGAAAGGTTGTATCGCAGGGCAAAACGGCAATAATGCTGGTTCCTGAAATTGCTCTTACACCGCAGATGGTTAGGGGATTCAGACGGCATTTTGGCAGTAGAGTAGCTGTAATGCACAGTACCTTGACTGATCAGGAGCGATACAAAGAATATATGCGCGTGAAGATGGGAAGGGCTGATATAGTTATCGGCACCCGAAGCGCTGTGTTTGCGCCTCTTGATAATCTGGGTATTATAATTATCGATGAAGAACATGAGACTACTTATAAGTCGGAATCGGCACCAAGATATCATGCCATTGAGGTTGCCAAGTACCGATGTGTTAAGGCAGGTTGTCCACTACTCCTCGGTTCGGCAACACCATCGGTCGAAAGCTATTACAATGCCATAGAGGGTCGATACAGTCTTTATACTCTTGATGAGAGATATAACGATGCTGCGCTTCCCAGAACGATCATTGCCGATATGAAAGAGAGTCTTAAAAGCGGAGAGGATCTTTCGATAGGCAAGACTCTCAGAGACGAGCTTACGATGAACCTCGCACTTGGAGAGCAGAGTATATTGTTCATCAATCGTCGCGGAAATTCGAAAATGGCAATGTGTGTAGACTGCGGCTATGTGCCCGAGTGTGAAAACTGCAGTGTATCACTGACCTATCATTCGGCAAATGGAAGACTCATGTGTCATCACTGTGGTTATTCAGTCCCCCTGATGGATAAATGCCCCGAGTGTGGTGGCGGTCATATAAAACTTGTGGGTATTGGCACACAAAAGATCGAAAATGAGATAGCTGAGCTTTATCCACAGGCAAGAGTTATGAGAATGGATGCTGACACAACTGAGGGCAGAAAATCGCACGAAGAAATACTTGATGCCTTTGGAAATAAAGAGGCTGATATTTTGCTTGGAACTCAGATGGTAGCAAAAGGCCTTGACTTTCTGGATGTCACCCTGGTGGGCGTCATTGATGCTGATCAGGCGCTTCAGAGCGGTAGTTATCTTGCGGGAGAACGCAGCTTTTCGCTGATTTCTCAGGTTGTTGGCAGAGCCGGCAGGCGAGAAAAGCTTGGCAGAGCGGTCATTCAGAGCTTTTCTCCGTCAAATCCTGTCATCAGGGCGGCAGCAGCTCAGGACTACAGAGCTTTTTTTGATTATGAGATCGATGTCAGACAGCTGGTCAAAGCTCCGCCTTTTTATGATATTTTCACCTTTTTCCTGTCCGGAGAAGATGAAGAACGTGTTAAACAGGCGGCAGATGCCATAGCAAAAGGCCTTAAATCGGCATTTGATGGAAAATATAAAGAAATATCTTCGCCTGTGCTTGGCCCGGCTCCGGCCGCAATAGCAAAGGTGAACAATAAATACCGTTATACGGTCGTTTTTAAAGGAAAAGAAACTAAGACAAGCCGCGCCCTGGTGAGTGATATTCTTGCATGGTTTGCATCACTTGCGGTATCGAAAGGGATATCTGTTGCGGCCGATATAAATACATTCAGTTTTTAGGAGGAATATAGATATGGCAATCAGAAATATAGTTCAGGTCGGCGAGCCTGTTCTCGCAAAAAAATGCAGACCCGTTACAGATTTTAATGAAAGACTTCATGTTCTGCTCGATGATATGCACGACACACTCAGAAAGGCAGATGGTGCAGGCCTTGCTGCTCCTCAGGTAGGTATCCTCAGAGCCTGCGCGCTGGTAATGCTGGATGATGGCAGTTATCTTGAGATAATCAATCCCGTCATTGAAGAAGCCAGCGGTGTTCAGGAAGGGGTTGAGGGTTGCCTCAGCGTTCCCGGTAAGTTCGGTATCGTCGAGCGTCCCAATAAAGTTAAGGTAAAGGCTCAGGATAGACATGGCAACTTCTTTGAATATGAAGCTGAAGGCTTTACAGCACGTGCCTTCTGCCATGAGATCGATCATCTCAGCGGACATATTTTTACAGAATTGGCAACAGAGTTTATCGATCCTGAAGAATATTTTGAAGAGAACTAAGGAAGATAGCATATGAATATAGTTTTTATGGGAACACCTGAGTTTGCTGATGCATCGCTTAAGGCGCTGCTCGCCAGCGAACATAAGGTTCAGGCCGTTTTTACTCGTGCCGACACACCCAAGAACAGAGGCATGAAAATGCTTCCTCCTCCTGTTAAAGTAACAGCGCTTGAAGCAGGAATACCTGTATATCAGCCCAAGGGAATGCGTGATGAGGGCGTTCTTGACATACTGAGAGAACTGGATCCCGATGTCATTGTTGTAGCGGCATATGGTGTGATTCTTCCCGTATCGGTGCTTGAACTGCCTAAGTATGGATGCATTAATGTTCATGCTTCGCTTCTGCCAAAGTACAGAGGCGCAAGCCCTATCAATGCTGTTCTTCTCGATGGTGAGAAAGAAACCGGTGTTACCATCATGCAGATGGAAAAGGGACTTGATACCGGCGATATGATGCTTAAAAGAAGCATTGAGATCGCAGATGATGACAGCTATGGCTCGCTTCATGATAAGCTGGCAGTTGTTGGCGGAGAGCTTCTGCTGGAGGCTTTGGAACAAATTGAGAATGGAACAGTCAAAGCCGTAAAACAGGATGACAGTCTGTCCTGCTATGCGCATATGATCAGAAATTCTGATGCAGAGGTGTCCTTTATGGATGCAGCAGAAACAGTCGCAGGCAAGATCAGAGGTTACGACCCTGCCCCCGGAGCATTTGGCTTCCTTGGTGAAGAGAAGATCAAGCTCTATTCCGGTATTCTGAATGACAACAGCTGTTGCAGAGAACCCGGGCAGATCATCAAGTGCGACAAACATGGTTTGCTTGTTCAGGCAAATGGGGGAACTGTTCTTATCAGAGAGGTACAGCTGAGCGGTAAAAAGAGGATGGCAGCGGATGCTTGCTTCAGGGGAAAGCCTCAGCTGCTCAACGAATCGTTCAGATAAAAAGGAGCATTTCTATGTATATCGACAGCTATTATATAATTCTTGTTCTTCCGGCCATCATTTTTTCAATGTATGCTCAGAGCAAGGTCAACTCGACATTTGAAAAATATTCGCGTCAGGGCACTCGCAGAGGAGTTACAGGAGCCCAGGCTGCAATGGCGGTGCTTAGAGCAAACGGCATTGCAGATGTCAGAATAGAAAGGGTATCGGGTAGTCTTACCGATCATTATGATCCTAAGACAAATGTCATCAGGCTGTCAGACAGTGTATATGATTCTGCTTCGGTTGCGGCTGTAGGTGTTGCCGCACATGAAGCAGGTCATGCCGTACAGTATGCATATAATTATTTTCCCATAAGAGTCAGGTCGGTTATTATTCCAATAACACAGATAGGCTCGCAGCTTGCAACACCCCTCATTTTTATGGGCATATTCTTTGATGCCTTTCATTTTGTTCAGCTGGGACTTGCTGCATTTTTCCTTGCAGTTGTATTTCAGCTGGTGACACTTCCTGTCGAGTTTAACGCATCGAATAGAGCTATAGATGCAATTGCAGAAACTCAGATACTTTATGAAGACGAGCTGCCCGGCGCCCAGAAGACACTTTCGGCAGCAGCTCTTACCTATGTAGCCGCCCTTCTGGTAGCGCTTATGCAGTTCCTGCGTTTGCTTATCCGCTTTGGCGGCAGAAGAAACCGTGATTGACAGATATGAGTATTGAAAGAGAAATCGCCGTTAAGGCACTTTTGGAACATCATAAGACCGGCACATGGCCCGATCTGTACCTGAAGAACAAGCTTGAGCCTCTGAACAGGGCTCAGGCTTCTCTTGCTACCAATATTACATACGGAGTTCTTCAGAATCTCAGTCTGATCGATTACTATATCGCCCATTTCAGCTCGATAAAAATTAGTAAAATATCTCTCGCGGTTCTTGAAGCCATGAGAGCGGCAGTCTATCAGATACTTTTTCTGGACAAGATCCCTGACAGTGCTGCAGTAAATGAAGCGGTAAACTATATAAAAAAATCGCCCAATTCAAGAGCATCCGGTTTTGCCAATGGTGTTCTCAGGACGATTGTTCGTCAGAAGGATTCACTGCCTGAAGTTAAGGGTAAAGATGAAATTGAAACTCTGGCAATCAGATACAGCCATCCGGTATGGCTGGCAAAAAAGTTTGTCAGAATATTCGGTACAGAAGAAGCTGAGCAGCTTATGAAGGCTGATAATGAGAGTGTAAAGCCAGTCATCAGGATAAATACTCTTAAGACAGACATGGAAGCTTTTATAAAAAAGGCATTTGAAGTATCAGAAAACAGTTTTGAGCCGGTTCCGGGGCTTGAAAATGCGCTGTATGTATCCGATCTTGCGGCTATACTCAAAAGTCATCTTTTTGCAGACGGATTATTCTATGTTCAGGATGCTGCATCTCAATATGCAGTAAAGGTTCTTGATCCTAAGCCCGGAGACAGGGTACTTGATATATGTGCTGCTCCCGGGGGAAAGAGCCTTCTTGCGGCACAGATGATGAAGAACCGCGGAATGGTTGTTTCCAATGATGTTTATCAGCATAAGGCTGATATTATTTCGGCTAATGCGAAAAGATATGGCACAGATATAATTGAGGTATCATGCAGCGATTCAACTCAGCGCAGAGAAGAGTTTGCGGAATCGTTTGATCGCATTATTTGTGATGTCCCTTGTTCAGGATTGGGTATTATTCGAAAAAAACCCGATATCCGCTTTAAGGATGAGAGCACCATTGGAGGTCTCCGTCCCATTCAGAGGAAGATACTTGAAAATGCGGCTCATTATCTGAAGCCAGGTGGTCAGATGATTTATACTACCTGTACGATTGTGCCGGAAGAAAATGAGCTGATGCTTGGTGCATTCCTCAAAGAACACAAAGATTTTTCACTTGTAAACTTTAGTATAAACGGAGAAGAGACCGACGGTATGATCACACTTCTGCCTCACAGACATGGTACTGACGGATTTTTCATCTCTAAACTGGAAAGGAGGCCTGTTTAATCGTGGCTGAACTTATTCCTATAAACTCACTCAGGCTCGAAGAGCTTGAAAAAGAAATCGCAGCAATGGGAGAGCCTAAATATAAGGCTCTTCAGGTGTTCAAATGGCTCAGTCAGGGAGTTGAGTCTTTTGATGAAATGAGTGATATCTCAAAGACAATGCGTGCCAAAATGGCCGAGCGATTTTATATCGAAAAGCTCGAGATCATTACGAAGCAGTGCTCTAAAATTGATGGCACAATAAAATATCTTTTTGGTCTTCGTGACGGCAACAGTATCGAAACCGTCCTTATGAAGTATAAGCATGGCTACAGTATCTGTATCTCCACTCAGGCTGGATGTAAGATGGGATGTATCTTTTGTGCATCTTTTGAAAAGGGAGCAACTCGCAACCTTACAGCCGGTGAGATACTGCTTCAGGTAATCATGGCACAGAAGGACTCCGGCAACCGTATTTCCAATATCGTACTTATGGGAACCGGTGAACCTCTTGATAACTATGATAATGTCATGGCTTTTCTTGATCTTGTCTCCCATGAAAAGGGAGTAAATATAGGTATGAGACACATTTCGTTGTCCACGTGCGGCCTTGTTCCCAAGATTTACGAAC
This sequence comes from Clostridia bacterium, assembly GCA_017421885.1. The sequence goes on along the minus strand of JAFOHJ010000261.1, from coordinate 805 downwards.
TTGCAAAACTCAAGAAGCAGCTTACTCTGTCCATTTCGCTTCATGCACCTAATGATGAAATACGCACAAAACTTATGCCGGTAAACAAGAGATGGAACGTAAGTGAGCTTATCAAGGCGTGCCGCGATTATTTTGCAGTTACAGGACGAAGGATCTCTTTTGAATATGCAATGATCAACGGAGATAATGATACCAGAGATTGCGCTTTTGAGCTGGCAAGGCTTCTGAAAGGATTTAACTGTCACGTTAATCTTATTCCTCTCAATCATGTAGAAGGAAGCCCTCTTAAGCCTTCCACGAGAAATGATCTTCAGAACTTTCAGAAGATACTTGAGAGCTTCCATATAACAACTACGGTGAGAAGACAGCATCTAGGCGCTGATATAGATGCATCCTGCGGCCAGCTTCGCCGAAGAATGCAGGAACAGAGGTGATTTTGCGTGAAGATTTGGAATGTAACTGACGTTGGTGTTGTGCGAAAAGGCTCGCCTAACGAAGATACATATATGTCCGAGACGTTTGAAGACGGATCGATTATTGCTGCAGTTTTTGATGGTATGGGTGGTGCCAATGCCGGAGAGGTTGCCAGTAATATGGCATCGGGCTGCTTCAGAAGAAACTTTACCGAACAATATCTCAAAGGCGAGAGAGATATTGCAGGTATCATGATTTCTTGCACCAAGAAGGCTAATGCAGAGGTTTTTGAGGCTTCGTCGCGCGAAAGAGATCTTGTTGGTATGGGCACCACTCTTGTCGCTGCCTATTGTAAGGATGAAAATGTAATCCTTGCAAATGTTGGTGACAG
>JAFOHJ010000260.1 GCA_017421885.1 Clostridia bacterium | reverse complement strand
TAAAGCGGTTGGCATCCATGCCGCCGCCTCCCGCTTCGGGGTTGGCATCCACGCCCATATCGGCAAATACATCGCACATAAGCTTTACCGAGGGGCTGTCGGCAGGTACTTTGAAGCCGGGCGAGCCAAGGCTCCACTCGGTCTTGATCTGAACGCCGAACTCTTCACCTGTCTTTTTGCAGTGCTCTTCAAAATATGCGATATAGTCGAGCAGCTTCTGCTTATCCAGTGAACGGGCTTCGCCCTTGATGATGGCATAGTCGCAGACAGCGTTGGTGGCAGTTCCGCCCGCATTGACAATGGGGAAGTTGGAGGTGGACTCGTGGTCGAGCCTGCCTTCGCGCAGGGTGGCAAGGATCTTTGCTGCGCCTACGGCTGCGCTCTTGCCCTTTTCAGGCTCCGAGCCTGCATGGGCAGCCTGGCCGAAAATTTCACACTGGATCTTTGCCGAATGGGGAGCAGCAAGGATGATACGTCCGATGTGGCCGGGAGAGTCGAGGGCATAGGCGATCTCCGACTTGATATCTTTATAATCAAAGTTTAGGCTGCCCAGAAGGCCGACCTCTTCGCAGATGGTGAACAGCATCTCGACGGTGCAGTGAGGCTTGCCCGATTCCTTAAGACGTCGTATGCCGTCAAGAATGGCGGAAATGCCGCCAAGGTCATCGGCAGCGAGGATGGTATCGCCCTTTGTAGACACAATGCCGTTTTCGATCACCGGCTCGATTCCGAAGCCCTGAGGCATACGGTCCATATGGGACGAGAACATGATAGCGCCGGGGAGGGTGCCGGGCAGGCGGGCAAAAATATTGCCGGTGTTGCCGCCGACTTTAGAGCCTGCGTCATCTTCATAAACTTCGGTGATGCCAAGCTCGCGGAGCTTTGCAAGAAGGATATCGGCTACCTTGCGCTCGTCGCGGGAAATGGCATCGGCCTGAACCATTTCAAGAAAATCAGAAAGGATCTTTTCCATAATAAGTTCTCCTTAATCAGTTTTGAAAACAGGCCCCACAAGTATATGCCTGTGGGGCCATTAAAATCAGTGATTCCTATGCGATGCCATTGCGGCTGCCGAGAGCAGCTCTTCTTCGGCAGGGAAGAAGGCGCGGATCTCGTTTGCCATCTCTTCGGCTGCGGTGTGGTGCAGGAAGTGGCCGCCTTCGAGCATCATGCACTTGCCGCGGGAAGCATGCATAGCCAGCTTCTCGTGTTCGGCCATCCAGTCGAAGGAATAGGTGCTGCTGTTCTGGACCAGCTCCTGGCTCTCCGATGCAACAAACATAAGGACTGGGCAGGAAGCGGGATAGTTGAGGCCTGCGACTTCGGCACAGTTGGACGAGAATGCAAAGAGCTCGTTGTTGGATGTGGACGACATCTGTCCGTTTGCCATATGGGATCTGAGAACGGGCAGCAGATCCTTATCGCCGCCGGCAAAGGCATTGAGCTTGCTGTCGAGCATGCCGGCCTTGATGATGAGCCTGATGGGGGTAATGTTGGAAAGGAAGGTCATGGCCTTCATGATGGGCTTGGGCATGGGCAGAGGCATGTTTGCCTGCTGGGGCAGTGTGGAGTCGATGCCGATTACGCCGGCAACCTCTCTGGGATAATGGGCTGCCCAGTAGAGCATATTGATGCCGCCGAGGGAGTGGCCACAGAGGACATAGGGCGGGAACATTCCGGCCTTGCGGAGGCCTTCGCGGATCTCATCGACAACATTTTCCACTGTTCTGGGCTCGGAAGTGTGTTCGGAATAGCCATAGCCAAAGGGTTCGGGAACGACTACCTTATAGTTTGCGCCGAGGCGGCTTACAAGGGGCTTGAAGTCGATGGAGGGAGTAGGTGTGCTGTGTCCTGTCAGCATAACAATTGTGTTCTCGCCTTCGCCGCAGGTATAGACATGCATCCTCTTGCCTCTGACTTCGACCATACGGCCCATCTGGGGGAAACGCTTCTTATCCTTTTTTGCGTCAAGCTTATTGAGGCCGTAAACAGCGGCAGCGGTCAGTGTGGCTGCACCTGTGACCATAAGCAGATTCTTAAGTTTCTTGTTCATTATAGTTCCTCCGTTATCTTGTGTCATCCGCCCGGGGGAGGCGGCCTGTCTGTTATATGAGCAGATCACATCATGATGATACCGTCCTGCAGTTCGCGTTCAAACTCGACTCTGTGATGAGGAGTGTTGATGCCGGGGTGTCCGCCCGAATGCAGAAAGATGATCTTTTCGCCCTTTTTGATCTTACCTTCATTGATCATATCGATCAATCCGGCGAATGCCTTGCCGGTATAGCAGGGATCGAGGATGATGGCCTCTTTGCGTGCCATGAGGTATACTGCCTTGCGGACATCCTCATTGGGCAGGTTATAGCCGCCGCGTACATATCCGGTCTCGATGTGGAAGTCCTCGCGGTTTGCTTCACATTCAAGACCGAAGCTCTCCTTCGCCGAGGCAAAATATTCCATCAGTCTCTTCTCGCGGTCTTCGCCGAAAGGAAGGATGGCGATGCCGGTGAGGTTAAGGGGCGAGCCTTCATTTTTAAGGCCGCACCACAGGCCCATGTATGTGCCGATCGAGCCTACAGCCGAAATGACGGTAGCATCCTCGATGCCCATGGCCTTAGCCTGCTCGTCCAGCTCGCATGCACATTCATAATATCCCAGCATGCCGACATCGTTGGAGCCGCCGAAGGGGATGAAATAGACCTTTTCGCCCTGAGCTTCATAGTGGGCGATAACATCGTTCAGAAAAGCCTGCTGTTCGCCGGGAGCGCCGGTAGGCTTGCGGAAAACAACATCTGCGCCCATAAGACGGTCGAGAAGTATGTTTGCCGAGATCTCGCCGGGATAATTGTCGAGGCAGGCAATGGCGCATTTAAGGCCCAGCTTTGCTGCAACGCCGGCTGTCTGGCGGCCGTGGTTGGTCTGGGCTCCGCCTGCTGTCACCAGCATAGTGGCGCCCTGCTCGAGAGCCTCATACGCCAGATATTCCAGCTTGCGCATCTTGTTGCCGCCCATGGCCAGCGAGGTCAGGTCGTCGCGTTTGATATAGAACTCAACTCCCAGCTCCTTGGAGATGGAGGGGAGAAATTCCAGCGGGGTGGGAAGGTTTGATGTGAGGTTTACCTTCTTGCCTTCTATCTTCAAAATGATTACCTCCTGTTTCTGCATAGCAGGGTATATATATTGATTATATACCAAGAACGACAAAAATTAAAGGGTAATCGCATCCACTTTTGTATGATATTTTAAAAACTTTTCCGACTTCAAAACTACACGGGCAGAATGCAGGCATCGGAAAAGCATGATAATATTAAGCCACGATCAGACGAGGCAGACAACCTCCCTTCACTCCGCATCTCCTTTAGTTGTTCGCTTTCATATTCACCTCCTTTCGATATGAGTTTTCCAACGGTTTGCTTACACATGCCAACTATGCGGAGCCTGCCTCACTGACAGCTTCAAAGGCCGCCCTTTTGCCATGAGGGCGGCTTTTGTCATGCCTATGGAAACCGGGACATATTTGTGGTATATTGATTTGTAACACAGCATTTTCCCGGAGGAAAAAATATGAGAAGAATGAAAGGCATAATGCTGCGAACTCCGGCCGCTGCCCTTGCGCTGGCCATCGCCCTCAGCATTGCTCCTTATATAAATACCGATTTTCGGCCTGAAGGCCTTGTGACAGGCTGTCTTGCGGCATCCGATTTCGACGAAAATACCCTTGAGTCCGCATTTGGCATGACCTTTGATGCCCGAGGTTACGCAACCCCTCTTCAAGGTATTAAAGCTGCCGAGTACGCAG
>JAFOHJ010000259.1 GCA_017421885.1 Clostridia bacterium | reverse complement strand
GCCGCGTCGATGATCACCTTCCTTGCCATCGGCGTGCCCGGCGTGGCAATGTCCTTCTGGGGCAACTCGATGCTGAGCAAGGCACAGAGGCATCAGCGCTATTCCCACATGATAGGCGACAGCCGCGAGGTGTCGATCGACCGTCTTGCCGGCGCGCTGGGCCTCAGCTTTGAAAAGGTGTGCTCGGAGCTTCAGGGCATGATGGGCACCGGCTTTTTCGAAGGCTATTATATCGACTATGAGCGCAGGGTGCTGACCTGCGGAAGGCTGGGCAGCTACACTCCTCCTGCCGAAGAACCTGCTAAGGCCGAAAAGAAGGATGACATCCAGCCGGCCGACCGTATCAAGGCCATCAACCGCGAGATCCTCCGTCCCGAAGTGTCGGAGAAGATCACAAGGCTTGAGATGCTGACAAGGCGCATTTATAACTACACCGAGATATATCCTCAGAAGGAGCGCTTTGCCGCAAGCTTCAAGGAGAGGTATCTGCCTATGACCATAAAGATCCTCGAGGCCTACAGCCGTTTCGAGCATTCGGGCTCCAGCGGCGAGAATGTAAGGTCGGCAATGAAGGATGTCGAGGCGGTGCTCGATGTGCTGATCCAGAGCTTTGAGAAGCAGCTGGATATGCTGTATATGGACGAGGCGCTGGATATTTCCACCGACATCGACGTTCTCGAAAGCATGCTTTCGGGAAGCGGCCTGGGCGAGAGCCCCTTTGCCCAGCGAGGAATGTAATATAAAAAACCAAAAAGCCACCCTTGAGGCACACTTCCTTACGGAGTGTGCCTCAGTTATATTCGCCTGACGGCGAGTGATATTGCTTCGCTGTGATATGATGCTTCGCATCGTGATATTGTTCTTCGAACAGTTCAGGGGCGAATATAATATCACAAAAGCCAACGGCTTTTATATCTCTTTTGCTGTATGGCAAAAATATCACTGCAAACTTTTAGTTTGCAATATCACTATACCTACCGAATAAGATATTCTTTATTTTCGGCAAGTATTTACTCTTCTTAAAGTATGTAACCCACTATGACACTTTCAAAAACTGAAAGTGTCTTTTTCTTTATATAGAAAAACGGAGACTACTTCTTTACAAAGTGTCCCCGTTATGGGTGGCTTTTGTTGACAGTATATGCGCCTTTAGGGTATCATATTATTGAGATAAATTGTATTTGCGAGGTGAGATGATGGTCAGAAAAGAGTATTTGAGTTGGATATTGGACTTTGTTGATGAAAACGGAAAAATGCGGCTAAAAGATTCAGAGGATGAATATAAAAAATGTATTGATTTTTCACATTCTCTTGGGCTTAAGTGTGATTCGGTAGGATGGACAGGTCTTGATATGACGCGGCCCGATGCAGGAGAGATTCTCGATAAGATCGAAGTTTTCTGCAAAGAGAACGGTATGAAAGCCAGGGGAGGCCATTCTATATGGTATGAAGATTTTGAAAGCGATTGGTATTTAATAGATCCGCCGGCTGTGAAAGGATATTATTCAAATGGTATAAGTGCTCATAACAACAGAGGTAATCACATATTACGGAATGCATGCGAGTTTTTTGTTTCTGACAGGTTCAGAAAGGTATGTATAGAAAACAATATTCCGGGATTGAGATTCAGTTGGTACAGAGATGTAGGCCGTTATGAAGCTATGCAGTTTTTCCGCATAAGTGGAACAAAGAGCCTGAGTCGTTTGGCTTATGCAGGTCATCTTAGTTATTCGGATGAATATTGGACAGATGATAAGGGGACAAAGCATTACAGCTATGATAATCCGATAAATCACAGTGCAGGTTCCAAGCTGCAAAAAGAGCTTGCAAAGTTCAGCAAGCTGGCACCTCGGCTTGGAGATATATTTTATAATATAAGATTTAATATGGCATATGAGTCGTTTTTTTTTCCGGTTGATGAGATGCCCAATGACGGCATGGTTCATGCTATTTGTCATCAGGAGTCCGGATGGTTTGATATGCTTCTCGTTCACAAAAAGACGGCTGAGATTTTGATTCGTGAAAAGCTGATAACTCAGAAGATGCTCTCGCCTGTGATGCTTTATATCCAGGTCCCCGACGGGTATAAAGAAGTGCCGCTGGAAACCTACCCTGTCAAGAGTCAGGAGTTCATCGACAAACAGTATGCCGCATATGAGGAGTTTATCAAAAAGCCCCGCCCCAAGCATAAACCCACCGAAAAGCAGGCCTTAAGTATGCTTCGCAAAGCCAAGCGGGATAACAAAGACGATTACGGCAAGCAGATGAAAAAAGCAGTGGCTGAAGGCCTTGCCCAGACTCCCTATGCCCCTCTCGCTCCTTATTATCTCGTTGCCGACGGCGGCTGGATAAACAGCGAATATACATTCCTGAGGTATGCCGAGGCGCAGAAGGAAACGGCCGAGTTCGTCAGCGATATGGAAAAGGAAGAGCTGATGGAGGATAAGTTCGAGGGCATCGTCTTTGCCAAAGGCGCCGATGGCGACAGGGTCATCCTCGCGCCCGACGGGGTGCCGTCGAGGATCGGCCACGACAGCCTTGAGGCAATCGACACATGGGACGACCTTGCCATGTTCTTCTCTGATGTGATCGAGATGGAAGACGACTGATAAAACCGAACAGATATAAAAAAGCCACCCGTTATGGGTGGCTTTTTTGCGTTTAAAGCATTCCTTTTGCCGCATAAAGGCTCAGCGCCTTTTCAACAACATGCTGCGTCACGCCAAGGGACTCGGCCAGCTGCCAGCTCTCGCACTGCCCCTCCTTCATCAGCCGCGATATGCGGCAGGCCGGGGCAAGACGGCTGACCATCCACAGGTCGGCGTGGTTTTCATGCTTCTGCCTTAAATCGAGGGGCGAATGGGCATTGTAGAAGCTGCCCGTCATGCAGTGACCCAGCTCGTGGGCCAGCAGCTCGGCCTCTTCGGCATAGCTTTCTATATACATAGGGTCGATGCCGATGGAACAATTGCCCTCGCTGTCCATATAGGAAAGGCAGCGCGCCTTCGGAAGCTCGAAACAGTAGACCGGGATATCCTCACGGTCGGCGAGAGCATAAAGTTCATCGATCATTGTCATTTTTTAGCTCTTCTTCTCTCCTGTGTGAATCTCGCAAAGGCCTTGACCTCCTCGAGGATCTCGTCGTCGATCTGACGGTCGCCAAACAGGGCGAACTTAAGCTCTTCGTCGGTGGGAGGAGCGGTGCTTACTCCTTCACTGTGCATAGCTGTGCCCATGAGATACTCGATAGAAACGCCGAAATAGTCGGCCAGCTTCTGCAGCTTGGGCAGCTTGGGTGTGCTGCGGCCGCGCTTCCAGTCGCTGAGAGTAGCCTGTGATACGCCGGTGTCCATGGCAACACGATAGGAGGTAAGCCCCCTGTCGGCCATCAATTTAGCAAAAATCTCATACATGATTTTGTTCACCTTTCACAAATATTAAAAGACTAAGGAAAAATGAAGCAAAAATACTTGACTACTTCGGAAAGGCATGATATATTGAGTATGCAATTCGGAACTGCGAAGTAAATGCTTCGATAAAAAGAGATGGTAACTTTAGTATACAACATACTCGAAGCATGCGTCAAGTGTTAAAGATGATCAACTTCGTATTTTTTCGAAAAATGCTATCGGTATCTGTATTATATCACTTTTTCTGTCCTTTCTGTGGGACAGAAAAAGCAAAAATACAGAAATCTGCAGAAAGGAGAAGGTGGTCAATGGGGCTCAGATGTATTCGCGGCGGACTGTGCGACGGCTGTGGTCGATGTTTTGATATCGGATTTGCAGAGCATATGGAAGCCGAAGAAAGGGAGGCTAATGAAGACAGAGAAGGAGACCTTTAAGAAGGAGCGCAGGGCCTGCGACCTGCTGGCAGGCGCAGTGCTCGGAGCGCTCAAGGACAGGGATCAGTTCAGGCGATATATCGTCGCCGAAAAGAAGGGCGAGGGCGAGCTCCGCGAGATGATCCTTGAAAAGTATGATGTCAAAAGCATGCTGGATGTGCTCAAGCTGCTGGAAGGGCTCGTCGAGCTGAGAAAGGAGCTGGATGGGAAGGTGGACAGAGAGGATGAGGAGGCCGGAGGGCTGGTGATCCTTCCGGCGGCGGTGCAGTGAGCAGGGTATTCTGGTCGCCTCAGCCGAGACAGAAGGAGTTCATGGAGCGCACCGAGTTCGAGGCCCTCTACGGCGGAGCGGCGGGAGGAGGCAAAAGCGATGCCCTGCTGGCCGAGGGCCTCAGGCAGATAAAGCTGCCCCATTACCGCGGTCTCATCCTGCGAAAGACCTATCCTCAGCTGTCGCAGCTGGTGGACCGCAGCCTTGAGCTTTACAAGGCGGCTTGCCCACAGGCTGTGTATAACCAGAGCCGCCATTTCTGGCAGTTCCCCTCGGGAGCCAAGATCTATTTCGGCTCGATGCAGCACACGGCCGACAGGATCAATTATCAGGGCAAGCGCTTCGACTATATCGCCTTCGATGAGCTGACACAGTTCACCTGGGAGGAATACAGCTATATGTTCTCGCGCTGCCGCCCCGGCGGGCCCGGCTCGAGATGCTATATCCGAGCCAGCGCCAACCCCGGCGGACGGGGACACGGATGGGTCAAGCAGAGATTTATATCGGCGGCTCCTCCCATGACAAGGATAACCGAAAACGGCCTAATAACCGGTCCCGACGGAAGGGCAGTGGAGGGACAGCAGAGCAGGATATTCGTCCCCTCGACAGTGTTTGACAACCGCATCCTGCTGGAAAACGACCCTCAGTATGCCATGAGGCTGGCGCTGCTGCCCGAGGCCGATAAAAAGGCCCTGCTTTACGGCGACTGGGACAGCTTTTCGGGCCAGGTGTTCACCGAGTGGCGCAACGATCCCTCGGGTTACCGAACCAGAAAGTGGAGCCATGTTGTCGACCCCTTTGTGGTGCCCTCGAGCTGGAGCATCTACCGCGGCTTCGACTTTGGCTATACCAGACCCTTTTCGGTGGGATGGTATGCCGTCGACCACGACGGCAGAGCCTACCGCATACGCGAGCTTTACGGCTGCACCGGAAACCCAAACGAGGGTGTGAGGTGGGAGCCGGGGCGCATTGCCGCCGAGATCGCACGCATCGAGAGGGACGATCCCAACCTCTGCGGCAAGCGCATCAGAGGCATCGCCGACCCGTCCATCTTCGACGAGAGCCGCGGTGAGAGTGTGGCCGCCATGATGGAGCGCAGGGGGGTGTATTTCGACAGGGGCGACAACAGCCGCATTGCCGGAAAGATGCAGATGCATCACCGCCTTGCCTTTGACACGGAGGGGAGCCCCATGCTTCAGATCTTCTCTACCTGCAGGCATTTTATACGCACTCTGCCTTCGCTGATCTACGACAGCGCCGATGTTGAGGATGTCGACACCTCAGGTGAGGACCATATCTATGACGAGTGCCGCTATGTGATGATGGATAGTCCCATCTCGCCGCCGGTAAGGCCCATAAAAGCAGCGGTCAGCGAGGGTCCTCTCGACTACGGCAGGTATGAGATCAGCGATTTCAGATGATGCGCTGCAAACCATATATAAAGGAGTGAATGTGTGACAAACAACAAGTTTCCAAAGGAGCGGCTTGAATATGCCATTGGCTGCCTGCAGGAATACCGCGCGGCAAAGGCGCCCCTTGAAAGCCGGATCAGGGAGGAAGAGCTCTGGTGGCAGCTGAGGCACTGGGAGGTTATGGGGAAAGACGAGGGCGAGGCTCCGGCTTCGGCATGGCTGTTCAACAACCTCTCGAACAAGCACGCCGATGCCATGGACAGCTATCCCGAACCGTCGGTCCTGCCCCGCGAACCTAATGATGCCGCCGATGCCGAGCTGCTTAGCCGCATCATCCCGGCTGTCATGGAGCGAAGCGGCTTTGAAAAGACATACAGCGACAACTGGTGGTATAAGCTCAAGCACGGCACGGCGGCCTACGGAGTCTTCTGGAACCGTGACCTCGAAAGGGGCGCAGGCGACATTGATATCGCCGCCATCGACCTGCTAAACATCTTCTGGGAGCCGGGTATCTGCGACATCCAGCAGAGCCGCAATCTCTTCATCGCCCACAAGTGGGACCGGGACCTGCTCAAAGAGGCGTTTCCCGAGCTGGGCAGCGGCACCGGAGACATCATCGATGTGCTGACCCACACACGTGTGTCGCAGGAAGATAAGGTGACGGTGGTGGACTGGTACTACAAAAAGGAGGGCAGGGTGCATCTGTGCAAGTTTGCGGGGCACCAGGTGCTGTACAGCAGCGAATATGACCCTCTGTTTGCAGCCACCGGATGGTATGAGCACGGGCTTTATCCCATCGTATTCGATACTCTGTTTCCCATTGAGGGAAGCCCCGTAGGCTTCGGCTATATCGCCGTCACCAAACAGCCTCAGGAGTATATCGACAGGCTGGGCAAAAACATACTTGAGGCATCGATGATGGCATCGCGCCCCCGATATTTTGCCGGACGCGCAGCCGGAGTCAACGAGGAGGAGTTCCTCGACTGGTCGCGCCCCATCGTCCATGTGGAGGGCAGCATCAGCGAGGAGAGGCTGAGGCCCATCACACCATATCCCCTTGCCGACACCTATCTCAAGGTGCAGCAACTCAAGATAGAAGAGCTTAAGGAGACGGCATCCAACCGCGACTTCTCGGCCGGAAGCACTAACTCGGGCGTTACGGCGGCATCAGCCATCTCGGCGCTGCAGGAGGCCGGCAACAAGACCTCGCGCGACATGATCGCGGCGGCATACAGGGCGTATTCTTCGGTGTGCTCGATGGTGCTGGAGCTGATCCGTCAGTTCTATGACGGAGGCCGCACCTTCAGGATCGCAGGCAGCGGCAGCAGTTTTGTCAGCTATGGCGGCACCGATAAGGGCAGAAGGCCCGTATTTGACATCCGCATCACGGCTCAGCGCAAAAATCCCTTTGCCCGCGTGAGCCAGAACGAGTTGGCAAAAGAACTTTATCGCCTCGGCTTTTTCAAGCCCGAGCTGGCGCAGCAGGCCCTCGGCGCCCTCGAACTGATGGATTTTGAAGGCAAGGACAAGGTGAGGGCACATATTATGAACAACCTAAACAACAAGGAGGAAAAAACAGTTGAACGAAAGATATGAAAGGTCATTTAAGCGCCCCGGTTATTCCGAAAGGGCCGGAATGCGTGCATCGCATCAGGCCGAGAGCTGGCAGCAGGAGCTGGAGGCCATCCTTAAGGATTACCCCGGCATCGATGTGAAGGCTGCCCTTCAGAAGCCTCAGATGCGCGCCCTTATCAAGGCGGGCCTGAGCTTCCGCGAGGCCTTTGAAGCGTCGAACCTTGACGAGATCAGAGCATACATCGCGGCAAATGCCGAAAAGGCACTTATGGACAGGCTGGCCGCATCGTCGGCAAGGGTCAGAGAGAACGGCATTGCCGCATCCAAGTCCTCGCCCTTTACAGTGGGCAGCGAGGGTATGAGCAAAAGCGACCGCGAGGACATCGTCAAGCGTGTTCTCAGGGGCGAAGAGATCAGACTTTGATTTTATTATATAAAGGAGTGTGTGAATGAGCAGTTATATCAACACAACAGAAGGCCTTTCGGCCGAAATGAGGACCTTTTACAGCGATTATCTCATCGATAACGCTGTGCCCAAGCTGGTGCACGACCAGTTCGGACAGAAGCATCCCATTCCCAAAAACGGCGGCAGAACCATCCAGTTCCGCAAATACAGCCCTCTCGCCAAGGCAATGACACCCCTCACCGAGGGCGTTACTCCCGACGGGCAGAAGCTCAACGTCACTACAGTTGAGGCGACTGTCCGACAGTACGGCAGGTTTATCGAGATGAGCGATATGCTTATCCTCACAGCCGTCGACAACAACATCATTCAGGCAACAAAGCTGCTGGGCAACCAGGCCGGCGCTACCCTCGATGCCATCACAAGAGAGGTGCTGTCGGGCGGCACCAACGTCCAGTATGCCGAGGGCCAGGTGGCGGCCCGCCACAAGCTGGTGGGCGGCAAGAGCGAGGGCAACCACTATATGACGGTGGATGCCATCCGCCTTGCGGCGCGATACCTCAAGACCCAGAATGCCGAGAAGATCAATGGCAGCTATGTTGCCATCATCCATCCTGACATTTCCTATGACCTGATGAACGACCCCCAGTGGCAGAATGTCAAGACCTACTGCGACCCCAAGGATATGTATGAGGGCGAGGTGGGCAGGATCGCCGGTGTCAGATTTGTCGAGACCACCGAGGCCAAGATCTTCAGAGGCGCCGACTTGCTGAGCAGCAAGAGAAACCTGACCGTCAAGGTGGCATCGGCCACCGGTTCCACATCGGTCACCCTTCAGGAGGCTCTCAGCGAGGCCGATGCCGAGGCACTCAAGGGAAGATACATCATCATTGCAGGCAAAAAGTTCATGATCCGTTCGGCCAACGCCGGCACATCGGGCACGGCTACCCTCAGCCTTGATTCGGCAGCGATCCAGTCGGCCGGCGATATCATCTATCCCGGCGAAGGCGGCGCCGAGGGTCGCGCAGTCTATTCCACCCTTATTCTGGGCGAGAATGCCTATGGTGTCACCGAGATCGAGGGCGGCGGCCTCCGACATATCGTCAAGCAGCTGGGCTCTTCGGGCACAGCCGACCCCCTTGACCAGAGAGGCAGCTGCGGCTGGAAGGCCACACGCACAGCCGAGCGTCTTGTGGAGTCTTTCATGATCAGACTGGAGACCTGCTCGACCTTTGACGGCGAAGCAAACTAAGGAGGAGAAACAGATGAACGAAAAAGATTATCTTGAGGAATATGTACCTGTAAGGCTTTTTAAGGACAAGGAGAAGTATTCCGACGATGTCTTCGTTGCGGTCAACGGCGAAGGCTGCCTTATCAGACGCGGCGAGACGGTTATGATCAAGCGCAAGTTTGCCGAGGTGCTGGAGCAGTCGGACCGACAGGATCTTTATGCCGCAGGCCTGATGGCGGTTGCGGAAGACAGCGAAGACTAAGCCATGAGCAGCATCAGGCTCTATGGCGGAGCAAGAGATAAGCTGCCGAAGCTGAGCGAACGCGAGCCGGGCTTCTGCACCGACACGGGCGAGCTCTTTGTGGGCACGGAGGAGGGCAACCTCCTTCTTGCCTCCGGCAGCGGAGTCATGGCCGTGGAAAACGGCGGGCCGGTGTGCATCACAAGGGAGGGAGAACGCATCCCTCTTGCATCAAGGGGTGCCGCGGTGGCCGATGTATCGGCGGCGGCCGGACTTGACGAAGTTATCGGCGCTCTGAACGGCCTCATTGCCGTTCTCAGAGCGTCGGGAGCATTGGAGGAGTGATATTGAGAGAGATCTATGTTGAAATAAACGGGCAGTTCATCGAGAAAAGCTCGAAATACGGCGGAGTAGTGGGCGAAGGCAACGTTACAAAGATGCGCATCGTCTTTGACGGCAGCTGGGAGGGCTATGGCAAGCGCATCATATGGCGCAATGCGCTGGGGCTCGACCCGGTGGCGGTCATCCTGGGATATGACCGGATGACGGGAGAAAACACTCCCCTTGACTACACGGTGCTCATCCCTCCTGAGCCTCTTAAAGAAGCCGGATGGTGTTCCTTTACGATCGAGGGGTACTCGGAGGAGGACGGCATCATTGCGGTGGCCTTCACCGTAAGCGACCGCCTGGAGGTAAAGGAGGGCGGCTTCGGCACCCCTGCCGAGCCTACGCCCTCGCAGACCCTTCAGCTGCAGTATGAGATCGACGGGATGATCGACGAGGTGGCGCAGGAGGCGGTATCGGCCCGCGACAGCGCCGACAGAGCCGAGAAGGCTGCAGAGGGGCTGGAATCGGCTGAAAAGTCGGCCTACGAGAGCGCGCAGACGGCTATACTCATGGCAGCTCAGGCCGAATATTGGGCCGGGCAGACTCAGGCCTCGGTCACCGGCGGAGTGGTGACCTTTAACAACCGAAGCGGAAATGTGGTGCCTCAGTCAGGTGACTATACCGCCGACATGGTGGGAGCCGAGCCGAAAGGCGCGGTTTCGGCCCATACATCGGCCAATAACCCTCACGGCATCACTCCGGGCGGCATCGGTGCGGCGGCCGCATCTCATAACCACAGCGCAGCTGAGGTCGCAGCCGGAACGCTGGCGGGAAAGACTCTGGCAAATACCGCCGCCCAGGCCGACCTTGCAGTCATGCAGCTGAGAAATATCTCGGCAGGCACAGCCGCCCTGACTCCGGGCGAATCTAGTCTTGCGGCGGGGCAGATATATCTTGTCTATGAGGAATAGCGTTTATGGCTAAGGGATTTTATATTGGCAGCGAAGTTGCTCTGAAGGGCAGAAAGATGTTTGTGGGCCGCAGAAGAAGCATAATGGGCCTCGAACTGGAGCAGAGCCGCTATGAAGAGAAGTTTGATGCATCTCAGTATTTTGCTGCGTGGCAGATGGGGCCGGTGGACACCGAAAAGGGAGTTCTTCTGGAGCCCGACATGAACAAGCTTTATGCCTCTAATATCATCAGCAGCCCCGGCACTTTTATCGGCTGGTGGCTCGATGGGGGAGGCGACATATATTATCAGTTCCACAGCGTCAAGCGTGAGTATTTCACCCCCAATTCCCATATGTTCCTCGTCAGCCGATACAGGCTTACCGTGACAAGGAGCGAGACGGCACGAAGGGTGGTAAAGGGATATATAGGTGATGAAAAGGGCATTGCCCACCTCTTTTATAGCGGAGGCGAGGTGGAATATTACGGCAGAGCGCAGGATCTGAGCGCTGCGAGGACCAAGGGTGCTGCGGCATCAAACAATAGCTATGCCATCTATGGCGGAGGCTCGGGTGCTCCCTCTGCGGTGGATGCCTACAGCAGGACTCTCACCCGTGTGAGCGCCGAAGCTCTTGCCGATGGACGATACAGCCTTGCGGCAGCGGCTGTGGGCGGAACAGTGTTGTTTGCCGGGGGACGAAATGGCGATGGAGCCACAAGCAGCGTGGAGGGTTATGATGCCGACCTTTCCAAAGTGAGCTGCGAGGGCCTC
>JAFOHJ010000032.1 GCA_017421885.1 Clostridia bacterium | reverse complement strand
TCCGACTTAAATCTTTCTCAGCCACCGTTACAAATGCCTCTGTGCCCTTAAGATTTATGGTTATGCGCTCGATATCGTCGCGCAGGTTCATCACCTCCCGCTGCAGTCTGTGAACATCCACCGATGACAGCAGGCAGCCTCTTCTCAGCCCCATGCTCTCAAGCTGACCCAACAGCTCAAGCGCCGATATCGAAGCACATCCCTCTATCCTTATCTTCCACAGAAACAAAGTCGATCCAAAACACACTGCTGTGCACATAACCGCCATAAAAAACAAGGCCCATCTGCCCCTGAGCGGCCTGAGCACTACCCTCAGCCCGGCAAAATCACCGAACTCAATGCCGCACATCGCCTTTGCTGCCAGCTCTTCGGCATAATCTCTGTCACACCTGAACATCTGCGCCGACACAAGCCCTTCTTCCACCCATGTTATATCCCACAGTCTTACTCCATACAGCCTGCACAGATCAATGAAGCGCTCGATCGCAGCTCCGTTGATATCCACTCTGACCGTGCCGCGAACAAATCTAAGCATTTTCTCCATCATATTATCGCC
Organism: Clostridia bacterium; assembly: GCA_017421885.1. Next base: position 6,130 of record JAFOHJ010000032.1, on the reverse strand, counting down.
TCATTTCGACCGAAACGATACGTCCCTTCACCGAAAGGCTGCTTCTGTCCATCGAGGCTATTTCCAGCCCCATTCCGATGACCGATACCTTCATGCCATCGGCTGCCACGGTTATTTTTTCCGGGCCATATTCCAGTATGCCTCCGTGTTCTTCTATAATGATATATCTGTCTCCTTCCATCTCGATGCGCGGCATTCCAAAGCCGCCGTATCCCCAAAGGTCAAATGCCGATGCCGCTGAATATATTTTTTCACGTATTGCTCCTTCTTTCAAAGTCATTACCTCCCAAACAGACCAATATATATTAAACAATTCATTCAAAGGAGCGCGATCATGGACAGACCAAATCTTTCACGCATTTTCACCTTTTTTGAGCTTTGTCTTATATTTCTATTCGGAATCGGGCTAATCCTATTCACCAAAGATGTTTCGGCTGCAGCATCAAGCGGGATAAACCTTGCCCTTACCACCGTTATTCCTTCTCTTTTCCCCTTCTTCGTGCTGTCTACATTCCTCACCTCCTCGGGGGCGGGAGCGCGGCTTTCGCGGCTGTTTGCACTCCCTGTGCGCTATTTGTTCCGCCTCCCTCAGGGCTGTGCTCCGGCCATTGTGCTGGGAGCCATAGGCGGTTATCCCACAGGAGCACGCACAGCTTTCGAGCTTTATGACTTAAAGATATGCTCAAAGGAGGAATGCGCCCATCTGCTTGGCTTCTGCAGTCTGTGCGGCCCGTCATTCATCTTTTCCATGTCCCATTTGCTTACCGGAGATATCCGTTATGGCCTAATCATATGGCTGGCCCACCTTATCTCTGCCCTTATTATCGGGATCGCATCGGCCATAGGCAGGCCTGTGCCAAAAACTTCTCCAAATATTTTTCTGCCTGCAAAGCAGAAAGCCGCAAAGCTTTTCACCTCATCTGTATCATCATCTTTCTCGGCAATAATAAATGTGTGCGGATTCATAATATTCTTCTCGGCAATAATGCCTCTGTTAAATAAGGCAGGGCTGTTCTCTGCCCTTTCCGGTATAATCCCGATATGTGATGACGAAATCCCCCCCGCTGTTTTGTACGGAGCTATCGAAATGACCGGCGGAGTGTCGGCCCTTGCTTCGGTGCACTCATCAACACCTCAGTTGTGTTCACTTGCTGCATTTATCATAGGTTGGGGTGGATTGTCAGTCCATTGTCAGGTCCTGTCGCTTATGGGCGATCGTTCGATCCCCATGGGCAAGTATTTCAGAGGCAAACTGATTCAGGGCGCGCTGTCTGCCATGATCGCCTATGCCGCAGCCTCGCACATCCCGGCCGATGCTCCGGCATGGATGCCCCTCTATTCTCCACCCTACTATGTGGCCAGCCCAACAGGTTTTATCGTGCTCATGGGGATATATCTACTCCTGGCCTTTGTATGCTCGGCCTTTGTAGTGTGGCTCGACGAAAGGCAGGAACGATAGATTTGGCTTGTAAACTTCACCATGAACATATATAATAATGTTATAAAACGGATGAAAAACGGAGGAAAAGCCATGCTTTTCGACAAGAATATCCCTCCTGCCTGTGCTCTCTGCGAGTATGGCAGCCCCATAAATGAAGACACTATCCTCTGCCATAAGCATGGCACCGTGGCCATAACCGATTCGTGCCGCAGCTTCAAATATGATCCTCTGCTCAGGGTGCCCAAAGGTCCTGCAGCCCCCTCAAAGAAGTTCAAGCCCGAGGATTTCGAACTGGAATAAACATAAAAATCCCCCATGCCACAGGGCACGGGGGATGATTTTTTTATTATGCAAGACAAAGTCCCGAATCGATTATCTCGCGAAGTACAGCCGCCTCGCGGAAGAGAAGATTGCGGTTCAACTTTTTTGCCAGAGCCATCTCATGATTGTATGCCTCCTGAGGATCGACAAAACAGAGTTCAAACCCCAGTTTTTTCTCATAAGGCTCGAGATGCTGCTCTTCAACATGACATTTTACATTGGCTGTATAGTAATATGAACGCTGATCAAATATCTCTTTATGATAGATGCTGCGCCTGATCTCCCTGAACATACCCAGCTCGCGTATGCTGGAGCGGATGATGGTCAGGCCTGTCTCCTCGCCGGTCTCGCGTATAAGGGCATTTATTCGGCTCTCGCCGCGTCGGATGCCGCCGCCCGGGAACAGGTAGAATCCTTCGGATGCACTTCTTACGAGGGCTATCTTTCCATCGCGGATGATGACGGCGCGCGCAGTGCTCCTTATAAACCTGCGCCAGGCAGGATCATAATCTTTTTTATCCCACACTTTTATAATACGCACACCGCCCACCTCCTTTATTTAGCACGGCATCATAACCCACTATAAAAATAGTTTACAATACCTTTAAAGTAATTGCAATAAAAATATATATTTTGATGCAACATTACCTAAAAACCGTGCTAAAACTGTGCTATTCACCTAAAACAGAGGCTAACAAAAACTCAGTTCCGTTCGATTCGGTGGATCTCGGTGATCTCAAATCCCATGCTTTTATACAACGCGATGGCGCCGCCGTTCCATTCGGCGACATGAAGGGTTATGGGGCCCTGAGTGGTTTTGCGTATATTATGCATTGCCCACAAAAGCAGGGCACGGCCGTATCCCCTGCGGCGAAAGGCGGGATGGACCACAAGGTCATCTATCTCACAGCCATAGCAGGCCACCGAGCCTACAAGGCGGACGCCATCAAACAACAGGCGAATATTCGGCAGCTTATCCCCAAGCTGTTCAAAACTCTCGAGCACGTTATACGGCTGTATGCCGAGGGCATAACGCATATCGTAAAAGCAGGCATTATACATTGCCTTATATTCGGGGAAATACCTTTCTTCCATAGGCACACAGGTGATGCCGGGCTCGCCTGTCCATAAAGGCGCATATTCCATAGTATAAGCCGTGAAGTCCATTTAACTCACTCACCTTTTCTCATTTCTCAAAACACAATTGACGTTGAATTGGTTTTATTTTATAATGATGTATAGGTGGAGTATCCACCCGCTTTTGATCTATATGTATTTGTCTACGAGCAATAACGAAGACCTACGAGGAAGTCCATCAAGGCATTTATTAAGATGTTCCGAGCATCTGTTGCCTTTTTGGACTTTTTCTTTTATGAATAATATCATAAGTTTAAACCAAAAGCCACTCCCGGGAAATGAGAGTGGCTTTTACGGTTATATTAATAAATATATTCAAACTCAACGCCTGCGACATTGACCAGGTCGTGATCCTCGATGCCCATGGCCTCGAGGCGGTCAAATACGCCTGCCTTGCGCAGGATACGCTCGAAATACATTCTCGACTCGTACTCGTCGAGGAAGACCGAGCCAACGATCTTGTCGATCCATGCGCCGCTGACAACATAAACACCGTCGACGACCTCGATGTTGATCTCGCGGTCGGTGGGAACCTCTGCCTCGGCAGGAACGACATACTCGGGCTCATAGTAAGCAATGGGAGGCAGCTTCTGAAGCTCGCTGTAGACCAGACGCATCAGATCCTGAACACCCTGCATTGCTGCGGCCGAAATGGATGTGAAGATAAAGCCCTTCTCCTCGGCTGCGGCCTTGAGACGCTCGAGATTGTCGCTGCCCTCCTCGAGAATATCGAGCTTGTTGGCAACTACAATCTGAGGACGCTTGGCCAGCTCGGCGCTGTAGCCGCCCAGCTCGGCGTTGATAGCCTCAAGATCCTCCACGGGATCGCGGCCCTCGCTGCCTGCTACGTCGATGATATGGACCAGCAGACGGCAGCGGTCGATGTGACGGAGGAAGTCGTGGCCAAGGCCCGCGCCTTCAGCCGCGCCCTCGATGATGCCGGGAATATCGGCCATTACGAAGGATGCACCCTCGTCGATATATACAACGCCCAGATTGGGGCTGAGTGTTGTGAAGTGATAGTTGGCGATCTTGGGACGTGCTGCCGATACAACCGACAGCAGGGTCGACTTGCCAACATTGGGGAAGCCTACAAGGCCGACGTCGGCGATCAGCTTGAGCTCAAGGATGATGTTGAACTCCTGGCCGGGCAGGCCGGGCTTTGCAAAGCGGGGCGCCTGACGTGTGGGGGTGGCAAAATGAGTGTTGCCCCATCCACCGCGGCCGCCGTGCGCTGCGATAAAAGGCTCGTCGCCCGACATATCGTGGATCAGCAGGCCGGTATCGGCATCCTTGATAAGGGTGCCGCGGGGAACACGGATAACGATGTCCTTACCGGTCTTGCCGAAGGACTTCTTTGTGCCGCCCATCTCGCCATCTTCGGCGATATACTTTCTCTTCATTCTGAAGTCGAGCAGGGTGGAAAGGTTGTCGTCTACCTTGAAGACAACATTACCGCCGCGGCCGCCGTCGCCGCCGTCGGGTCCGCCTGCTGCGATATATTTCTCACGGTGGAAGGAAACACGGCCATCGCCGCCCTTACCCGATTTGATTTTGATTTTTACAAGATCAACAAACATATTGGGACCTCCTTATATGATGCGGCGAAGGCATTATGCCCGCCATCTGAGTGATTCATACTATTCATCAAAAAAGAACGGACGAAATATCTCGTCCGTTCCTTCGATCGTTATTGGTTATGCCTGAGGATAGACCGAAACCTTCTTGCGGTCTCTGCCGAGTCTCTCGAAACGTACGTTGCCGTCTACGAGTGCGAACAGTGTATCGTCGCTGCCACGGCTTACGTTTGTGCCGGGATGGATCTTTGTGCCGCGCTGTCTGACCAGAATGTTGCCAGCCAGTACGAACTGACCGTCACCGCGCTTTGCGCCCAGGCGCTTGGCCTTAGAGTCGCGTCCGTTCTTTGTCGAACCGCCACCTTTTTTGTGAGCCATTTGTTACACCTCCGAATTGAGATTTTATATTGATTATTCTTTAATGCTTAGCTGATTAGGCCTCGATCTTCTTGATGATGACCTTTGTGTAGGGCTGTCTGTGGCCCTGCTTTCTCTTGTAGTTCTTCTTAGCCTTATACTTGATGACTGTGATCTTCTTGGACTTGCCTGTCTTAACGACTTCGCCTGTAACGGCACCCTTGCCGATGCTGATCTTGCCGTCCTCGCCTGTCATCAGTGTCTCGAACTTAACCTCAGCGCCATCCTCCATGTCGAGCTTCTCAACATAGATAGCGTCGCCTTCGCAAACCTTATACTGCTTGCCACCGGTTACGATTACTGCGTACATTCCTTGCACCTCTCCTTCATTATGGGCTCGCTCTCAGGGGTGAGCCGAGCTGCTTATGTGCGCACTTATAGCGCACACCCGTTCAATGCGGCTCTGCTATCATACCATGAGGGTGGGTGCTTGTCAATAGTTTTTTATAAAAAATATTACCGAAAGTTATATGGGATTTTTGAAGGCTATCTGAAGACCGCAAGCAAAATACATATCAGCCCTACAGCCATGATAAAGCCGCCTATTATCCTCTGAAACCTGATCTCAGTGTCGTTAAGCTCATACCACTCACCTGTCCAGCGATTCAGGGCCATCACCTCGCCGGCGCTGAAGGCAAGCCACGCGCCGACGGCGATCATACATATACTTAAAAGGATGCTCATTATGTTATCGGACGTGGCCTGCCTTACGGCATATTCCTCCGCAAAGGCGCGTATCTTCTCTTCTGTCATATATGCGCCTCCTTATATGAAAAAAGCCTTATACAGAAGCCTCAGACCTATGAGCATTACTATAACAGCCACTACTCTCTCAAACAGCTTCGTTTTTGGAGTAGGATCTATCCATTCGCCTGTCCAGCGGTTCCGTCCGCCGAACAATCCTGCTGCAAAGAAAGCCCATATGCCTACCGCCAGAATGCAGAACCCTAAAATACCTTCCCAGATATCAGCAACAAGTTCCATCCTTTGGGAATAAAGAGCCATGCTCTGCCTGAGTTTTTCCATGTCATTCATAACGCAACCTCCTTCTCCCACAACAAAGCTCATACACACAAGAAAAAGAGGTATATCTCTTTATAATATAATAGCATACAATAATCGAAAAGTCCATATATACGGCAAAAGCGCCGCCCCGATATGGGACAGCGATCTTTTATCAACTCTCTATTCGGCTTCGTGTTGCCGGAAAGACAACATACTCAAAGGCTCCACTGTG
>JAFOHJ010000007.1 GCA_017421885.1 Clostridia bacterium | reverse complement strand
TGAGATCGTGTTCTTAATAAACAAGGTCCTTATGTTTAAGACTGTCGACGACGCGGCGGAATGGATAAGCTACCTCTACAAACGCTATCCCGACACAAAGTACCTCACAAAATCGGGCGAAAAGAAATATTTCTTCCATCTCTATGACGGAAATACCGACATGGGGCCCATCAGCCATGAGGACTTTTCCGAAAATCTGCCTATATTGGCAGAGAAGCTTTTTGAGCTTGGCAAGACCCTCACATTCGAAGAGCTTATCTTCGGACAGCTTATGGAAGAATAGAAAAATCCACCCTTCGGGGTGGATTTTTTGAGGTAATAAGTAATAGTGAAGAGGGGGCTTTTCCCGTCAGACGACTCGTAGGGGCGAGCATTGCTCGCCTGAAAGCCTTCCCCACCCAGGGCAAGGGGGCCATTTCTGCCCTCTCAGTCAGCTTTGCTGACAGCTCTCCCATAGGGAGAGCCAAGAGCCCTCTTTGGGAAAGAGGGTGGCAGGCGAAGCCTGACGGGTGTTTGGCACAGCGAGCCTCCTGAAAACCACCATATCCCTCCATGCCTGCTGGTTACGCGGTCAGCAAGAATGGAGGGGTCGAATATTTCCCATAAGTGCTCTATGCCAAACCTCAGTCGCCCTTGGGGCGACAGCTCCTTTCCCAAAGGAGCCTTGGATACGGAGTGCTCTTCCGTCAGACGACTCGTAGGGGCGAGCATTGCTCGCCCGCATGCCTCACTTATCTCTTTATATAATCATATCCGCAGAAGGGGCATTTGGGATAATCCATATCATGCCTTTTACCGCAGCGGGGACAGGCCACCTGCGCCATGCGGTCGCGCTCCTCGGGCCCTTCTACATCACCGCGGAAGAACTCGAGCCTGCCGCACTCTTTACAGCAGTAAATGTGCACCTCCATCGCCCCGGCAAGCAGATTAGGCCAGTCGCCCAATATCCACCCGGTCTGACCCAGCTGGATCTTTTCGCGTTTGATGTATCCCATTTCGCCGCCGCAGCGGAGGCAGGTCAGATCATCCTTCATATATATCTCCCTTTCCGAGCTTTTATCTATTATATAATGCCGAAGAGCATCAGCGCAACCGTGTTTATGGCTATGTTGGCCGACATGTGCAGAAGCTGCGAGGGGATAAGGCTGCCCCTGCGGTCCAGCAGGCAGAAAACCCCGCCTGCGCAGAACAGAGCAAGGGTGGCAAGGGCGGTGAGGGGCACCGACACCCAGCTGCCCATGATTCCGATGTGATAGAGGGCAAACAGAAGGGACGAGAAGCCCAGCGCGAGATATTCGTTTGTATATTTTTTCAGTTCAAGCCAGGCGAGGCCGCGGAAAAACAACTCTTCCAGCAGCGAGTTTATGAAAATAATATAGAGGGCGGCAAGGGGAAAGTTCGATGCGTTGATGCCTTCCTTTTCGCCAAGACCCATGGTGACGCCCGAAAAGTCGATGAAGCTGTCAAGCAGCGCGAATCCTCCCAGCACCGCGGCAATAACGGCAGCGCCGAGGCCGAGAGCAATATAAAGCTCGCGCTTCGGGGGCCTTTCAAACCAATCAAGGGGATTTGCTCCGCACAGGACTATGCCGCCCATGAATATGGCCATCTTGAGGATCGATTTGACTATATACACCGGCTGCATGATGCTCTCGATATACGCCATGGCAATGCAGGCGGCTATAACAACGGGAATTATCGGAAGACCCTTGTTTTTCACGGAAAACACCTCACTTTTCTTATTAATATAATGATATATCAAAAGAAAACGCCAAACAATGGAGGATTTATTGATTATTTCTTAAGGTTATGTTAAACTAAGCTCTCACAAAAGGGAAGAGAGGGATATTATGGCAAACATTCTCAGCGGCTTCGAGCTGGAGGCCGCGGTTCGCATTATCCTCGCCGTCATCGTAGGCGGCATTATAGGCACCGAGCGCAGCCACCACGGCAGCGCGGCCGGACTTCGCACCCACATCCTTGTCTGTGTCGGCGCGGCGCTGACCTCGCTCACCGGCCTCTATGTCAACTATGTAATGGGCATGGGCGGCGATGTACTCAGGCTCTCGGCTCAGGTCATTTCGGGCATAGGCTTTCTCGGCACCGGCATGATCGTCGTCAAAAACTCGAATGTCATAACCGGCCTCACCACGGCGGCAGGCATGTGGGCAACAGCCGCCATCGGCATCGCACTGGGCTGCGGCTTTTATATGGGCGCGCTTATTGCGACCATCGCCTGCGTCATCACAACGGCGCTGCTTTCGAGGGTGGAAAGGCGCAGCAAGCGCTCGACCCACAATGTCTATGCCGAGATAGGCGATGTTTCGAAGGTCGGGATCATTGCCGACCTTATCCGCAAGGAGCAGGGCAGCGACGTGCTGGTGGAAACCGTCCCGGCCAAAAGCGGACTTCCGGGGCACATCGGCCTTATCGTGACGCTGTCGAACAGCCGCAGCATCACCGAAATACGCGAGGCTGTGGAAAACATAGACGGCGTGGTTTTCGCCGTTGCCGAATAAAAGAAAATGCAAGGTACAAAGTGTACCTTGCATTTTTTGTTT
>JAFOHJ010000258.1 GCA_017421885.1 Clostridia bacterium | reverse complement strand
GGGCGGCATACTGGTTTCGTCGCTTTGGGGCCTTGGCGGATTGGTTCTCGGAAGCTTCCTTGGTGGAAAGATCTTCGACAAACTGGACGGTGACAAGCTCAAGGGCTTCGTCTATATCTTCATGGCGCTTTCTGGCGCATGGATCGCCATCAACGGATAAATATGCCAAACCCCCGCTGCTCATGCAGCGGGGGTTTAATCATATCAATCAATAAAAGAGAAGCCTTCCCAGACAGGTCTGCCCGAATAGCGGATGGCCTCCGTCTCGCCATGGAGCACCTTGAGCACCGAGTAGGCCATGGCATGCTGCTCCATCTCGCCGGGATATACGGTAATGGGGGCGATCCAGCCGCAGCGACGACGGATGCCCTCGATAATGTCGTTATATCTCACAAGTCCGCCGGTGAGAAGAATGCCGTCTACCTTGCCCTCGAGAACAGCGCTCATGGCCCCGACCTGCTTGCAGATTTGATAGATCATTGCATTCCAGATCAGGACAGCCTTGGGATCGTTCCCCTCTACAAGGCGATGAACGACCTTGGCATCGGACGTGCCGAAATAGGAAACAAAGCCGCCCGAACGCGAGCACATATTGCGAACTTCCTGGATCGAATGAGCCTCGATATAGTCGAGAAGAGCCAGAACGGGAACGCTGCCTATTCTTGTGGGGGTAAATGCGCCATCGCCGCCTGCGCCTACATTACCGTCGGTCATTCTGCCGTGGTCGTGGGCATGAACGGTGATACCTCCATCAATATGGGCAACGATAAAATTGCAGTCCTCATATTTTCTGCCCATAGTCTCGGCATGCTTTTCGGCAATGGCCTTCTGGTTGAGCACATGGGCCTGAGCATTTGCATATACTCCCTTAATACCGGTTATGCGTGCATAATCGTTGAGCTCGTCAACATTGGTGGGGTTAAGGGTATACATCTGGCCGCCAAACTCGCGGCACATCTCATAGGCCAGCAGAACACCCAGTTTTGCAGGGTGCTCACTGCCGCCTACACCGTTGAGTGTATCGTTATAGAGGGTGTCGTCGATGTATGTAACACCTGTGTGCTGAGGATGGGCAGCACCGCCGCGTCCGACATAGACATCGATGTCTTTGGGTTCTAGGCCATGCTTTTTCAGAATGTCGATAATGACCTCTTTTCTGAAGGGTACCTGACCGTTAACATGGGGGAACTGCATAAGAACGGGAGCATCGTGGAAAACACTTTCCTCGAACAGCTCGGTATATTCATCAAATACGCTTATTTTTGTAGATGTGGAACCGGGGTTTATAATAAGAAGCTTCATTTTATCCCTGCCTTTTAAACAACATAGATCAAAAGATTTTTACCCATATATTTTACTGACATATCCCTGCAAATGCAAGCTTCAAAGTTAAAAACCCGTTTTCCGAAAGGCTCGAAAAACGGGTTCTGTTTATTTTACCTTCATGATGACTTTAAGTCTGTCTGCAAGCTGACCTGCCTTCAGTTCTTCCAGGTCGATAACGGCAATTTCAAGCTGAGCCGCGCGGTGGCGTGCGGCGGCATTGCAGAGCTCGGTGGTGATGATAGCGGCCTTGGCTCCCTTTCCGCCGAAACGGTCTCTGAGAATCGCCAGCTCGTTGAGGGCCTCGGTCTTTATATCGCTGGTCTTGCAGCTGATAAACAGAGGAACCACGCCGCGGGTTGCCATTACATCGATCTCGTTGGAAACACTGCCGTGACCCAGAATATCATCCCAGCGCACAACGGCGCTGCTTATGACATCTCCGAATATCCCGGAATCGATGCAGGCTTTGTAGGAATAGAGCTCCAGGACACTTCCCACATCCCTCAGCCAAGCCCTTACATTGGCATCACGGAACTTAAACGAAACCGACTCTCCCGTAACGATCTTAAGATCTCTGATAAAACCAATATCTTCAAAAGCCCTGAGTGCATCTTCGTTGGCAGAGGTCCTCGAGCCGCGGTCGCCCTTCACGGTGTATTTTCCGCAAACCGATATTGAAGGATTTCTGCCATATTCGGAAGGGGATATTTTCTGGATATAGGAGATTATCTTTATCCAGTTACGGCGAAAACGAAGGAAACATCTGAAAAACGGATCGAAATCGTCCATGTATTTCGAAAGTATCCTGTTGTCTACGCGTCCCGAGAGAAGAGTGCCACCGGCCATAAGGAAAAACTCTTCAACAGAATAGGACAGTGTGCAATCAACATTATCGGCAAAAGGGGCTCCGCTGATGTTATAAAAACGATTGTTTTTACGCGAGTATGTAAAAGCCGGCGCTCCTGTCTGTGCGGCAAACATTCCGGCCGAAAACAGAGCAGCATCGCTTCCGCCTGTGACATCAAGAGCACAGTCGGGATACTTCTCACTGATAGAAAGCAGCTGCTTAAGTATCCTGTCTGCCTTAAAAAGGCTGGACTCCATAAAGGTCAGCTCGGGCTCCCATCCGCGGCGGCGGAAAAAGGCCCTTAGCTTATCCTGTCTGCCGCGATCCTGAACTATCTCGGCAGGGCAGAGATATACTATGCGCTCCGG
>JAFOHJ010000257.1 GCA_017421885.1 Clostridia bacterium | reverse complement strand
TCGGCCTCGCCGCCGAGGCGTTCCTTAAGAATGCCCGACAGCCAACCGATAGACGGTGCAAAGTTCTCGGGAAGCTCCATTCCCATCATATCAGCAACGATTCCCGCAAAATGCCTGAGTCCGAAAAGATTATAATGATTTGCCATAAAACAAAACCTCCCGAAGTGCATTACTTTATCTCAGTATAGCACAATCGGGAGGTAATTCAAACCCTTTATCTGATTTCGCGCACCATATATCTGCGCTTTTCCATAGCCGCCTTGATTAGTGAATCTTCAATAATTTCGATATCAGTGTTCAGAATATAAACAGCTTCTTCGAATATCTCATCAAGAGCACATACAACTTATTGACCTACGGTCGAACATATGGGCAATAAACTTATTATAATGTGTTACTAACTCACATTATAATTTTTTCAATATCTTTCAGTTATTTAATCGAACCGAATCCTGCAAAGGGCCAGACACGATAGACGATCTGTCCGACGATCTGCTCTTCCGATACACAGCCGACCGAGGTATTTCTCGAGTCAACCGAAGTGGCTCGGTGGTCACCCATAACGAACCATCGCTCGTCGGGCACCTGATAGGGAAGCTCGATGTTGCAGTCGCCGTAGGCAAGCTCGCTTACATAGGGTTCGTCGAGCAGCTCTCCGTCGACATAGACCTTGCCGTTTTCGTCGATGTTGACCCAGCTTCCTGGCCCGGCGATGCACCTCTTGACCAGGAGTTTGTTGCCGTAATAAAAGGCGACAACATCGCCTCGCTTAAGGTCCGATGTCTTGAGAGTTACGACGATCTCACCTTCCTGAAGGGTTGGGGTCATCGAATTACCGTAGATCTGAAGGACCGGCATCCACAGCGTCGCGACCAGAACGGCCACAGCTGCAACGGTAATCAGGGTGTAAACTGTGCTTCGGAGAACACTGCCATATCTTTTCTTGTATTTTTCGCGCCTGAGCTCGCCTTCAAGCTGTTCGATCTTCGGAGGCGAAGTGTAGCGGCTGCGGTTACGTTTGAAGTTCATTTTTTAACCTCTTTGCGGGGCTTCTCATCAGAGAGGCGCTTGATATTATCGAGGTACTGCTGAGCGGCCTTTTCGGCGGCCTGAAAGACACCGTTGAGCCTTAAAGATGCCTCGGCAATGCTGCCGGCCTCCTCCAGCATTATGCGCCTGTCTTCAAGCTGAGCTGCCAGCTCTTCAACCTGCTCCTGAAGCCTCTCATTCTCTTTCATCTGAGAAATGAGCATTTCAAGAAGCTCGGCGCGGGTGAGTTTTCTGAGTTCTTTATCTGTCATTTCTCTTCCCAAACATGTATAAAATCATAAGTTTAATCTTATAATGTTCCCTTGCCATTCCCAAATAGTTCCAAAACCGCTCCAGAATCAAGGTGCACTTTTCTGAAGGGTACTCATGGCTTCATGTTACCACAACTGCCCTCTTTTGTCCATAGAAAAAGGGCAGACAATTCAAAAAATATATACTTGTATATACGAAAATACAAACTTTCTAACGATATAAAAGCTTAAGAACAGAGGCATTTACAATCGGCCTTTGGCATAGTAAAATATAAATATAACCACGCGCAACGACATCGGAGGCAAAATGGAAGCTCTTATAGTTGACCTTATAGAACAATACGGATATATCGCTATTTTCTTGCTAATCACTCTGGAAAATGTGTTTGCGCCAATACCATCAGAGATCATTCTTGCCTTCGGCGGCTATCTCACATACGCCACCGACCTCACCCTTTTCGGCGCAGTCGCGGCCTCCACCTCAGGTTCGCTGGTTGGAGCGACCATACTTTATATGATAGGCAAAAAAATAGGTCCCGGCAGCGTAGATCTGTTCATTTCGCGATTTGGAAAATATATGAGGGTCAACCGCAGTGATGTTACACGTGCCCGAGCATGGTTCGATCGCCACGGGGTGTGGACCGTGTTTGTCTGCCGCCTTGTTCCCCTTGTCCGCAGCCTTATCTCGCTGCCTGCAGGCATGGCGAGAATGGACTATAAGCTGTTCATATTTCTGACAGGCCTCGGCTCGTTTCTGTGGAACACTCTTATCATCAGCCTCGGCTCACGTCTGGGAGCCGACTGGCACCTGATCGCAGCATGGGCCGACAGATATTCGTGGATCCTCTATGGAGTCATGTTGATCGCCGCCGCGGCGCTAATTATCAGACACATTATAAAAAAGAATACACAGGAGGAAGAAAAATGACACCCGAAATGGAATACAACACAGTAAAAGTGCAGGAAGATTTCTATGTGATCGCTCAGCGAGGGGTCAAATGCTTCCTCTTCGTGGGAACCGACTATGCCCTGCTGGTCGACACCGGATTTGGCGGCGACCTTATGGCAGAAGTGCGTAAGATTACCGATAAGCCGATAAAGCTTGTGCTCACCCACTCTGACGGTGATCATGTGGCGGCCGACAGCCAGTTCCCCGAAAAATACATGCATCCCTCGGAGTTCTATACCTATATAAAGAAGAACAAACGCCCCTCGGTCTGCCTGCCTATCTGGGAAGGTGATATTATTGACCTTGGCAACTTCCGCTTCGAGGTAGTTCTTATACCCGGACATACTCCGGGATCCATCGCTCTGCTTGAGCGCGAAAAGAGATTCATCCTCGGCGGCGACACCATGCAGGATAACGCCATCTATATGTTCGGCGAGGGCCGCGACCTTGCCGCATTCCGTTGCTCGATGGCAAAGCTTATGGCGATTCAGGATGATTTTGATGTCATCTATCCCTCTCACGGCAATATGACAGCTCCCAAATCGGTGCTTAAGGAACATTACGATCTTGCCGGCGAGATACTTGACGGTATCTGGCCCGAACCCCAGCCGGCACCTGCCCATATGCCCGAGAGTGTTAAGCTCTGGCAGAAGGGCGA
>JAFOHJ010000256.1 GCA_017421885.1 Clostridia bacterium | reverse complement strand
TCTGCGCCTTCTGATCATCTGTAAGGGCATCATAGGCCTGCTGTGCCGCGATTCGTGCAGCAAACATCTCAGCAACATAAGTTTCATAGCCTATTCGTGCATTTTCATGCGCCTGCAGAACATCAAGATCTGTTGTGGTTCTATCAGTTGATTGATTGACTGAAAAACTCTTTCTCTTATCCTGCATCTGCTGCAGGGTATCAATAGCATCAAGCTGGGCTATGACAGCATTGACCTCGTCATCGGCGGCAAAAACCGTCGGAGACACCATGCTCAAGGCCATAAGCATGACCATAATGGCCGATAAGACCTTTGCCGAAAAACGTTTCATTTATTATTCCTCCTTACTGTAACAAAGTCATAGAATTGGCTTTGAAATCATTCAATTCACTTAGCCTTTATGCTATTTCAGTAAGCATAAACCCACTTAATACAGTTTACATCTTGAAATTGCCAAAAGCAACCTTATACCATATTATTTTATAGAAATTTCCCAGTATTTTTATAACATTGTAACAGCAAATCAATGCTCAGACCCACTTTCCATATTTGACAAAACCGAAAAATGATGATACCCTGATTAAAAATCATTAGCGGGTATGGAGGATAGACCATGAATCCTATCTATTATACAGTAAAAACGATCAATGGTGATTACGCCTATATGACATCGGACGATGGCATCGAAAATCAGGTGGCAATGTTCCTGCTGCCCGATGGTGTGGATGTCGGCAGCCGACTTTTGTTCGAAAACTTCGAGTGGACACTGCTTTAAGCGTTCACTACTTAAATGCAAACCACAAAGAGTCGCGGTGATATGCCACGGCTCATTATTTTTATGTCAGCATTTCAGGTTTGACAAAACCAAGAAATAATGATACTCTAATTAAGTATAAATGCGGGTATGGTGAAATTGGCAGACACGCAGGATTTAGGTTCCTGTGCGCAAGCGTGTGGGTTCAAGTCCCACTACCCGTACCAACAAAACAGCGCTCTCGATTACGAGGGTGCTGTTTTTATGTTTTTCTATCCTTTTGCATGCCATTCACTTTAATGCACTAAATAAATTTTTGTCTATTTCGTCTTATAGATTATCAGATATTCTGATAATTCTTTCACGTTAAATGTTTGCATTTACGACTCTTCTCCTGTATAATTAGGTCGTTTGAGCATTAACGAATAATATAAAAAGTGAGGAGACAGAAGAATGAAGAAACTTAACGACAACAACAAGTTTGCTCTCAGCATGCTTTTCGCCATGATCGCCGGTATCGCAGCCGGACTTGTATTTATGGCTATCAGAGAAAAGCTGGGCGGCGACAGCGCTGCATGGGCAACTATCAACAACATCCTGTTCCAGGACATCACTGCAGCAGGCGCAGAAAGCTCCATCGGCCTCTTTTACATCGGCGGCCAGCTCTTTATCCGCGCACTCCAGCTCATTATCGTCCCCATGGTATTCACTTCGGTCGTAATGGCCATCAGTGAGATCAATGAGGCATCCACACTCGGCCGTATCTCTGCAAAGACCATCGGCTGGTTCATGACGACCACAACCATCGCTCTTACCCTCGCAGGTGCAATCAGCCTCTTCTGCTTCAATCTGGGCATTTTTGACATTAACATCGAAGGTGTTCAGGGTGCTACCGGTTCAACTGGCGCCAATCCCCTCAAGGTCATTCTCGACATCGTCCCCTCCAATATCGGCGCTACATTCAGCGTTAACAATGCCGTTCTCGGCATCGTCTTCCTGTCGGTAGTCGTAGGTCTCTGCCTCAACAGGCTCGGCAAGGGCAAAGACAGTGTCATCTTCCGCCTGTGCGAAGAGGTCAGCCAGATCGTCGTCCTCTTCCTCAGCTTTGTAGTAAAGAAGTTCGGCCCTGCAGCCATCTTCATGCTGCTCTGCAGTACATTTGCCACATACGGCATCGACTATCTCAAGCCCGCAATGAACTATGTCCTGCTCTGCACAGGTCTGCTGCTCACATATCTGTTTGTCGGCTATCCCCTCTATGCTTCGCTGGTATGCAAGCTGAACCCCATAACCTTCATCAAGAAGGTCTTCAAGGTCATCGTATTCGGCTTCTCCACCTCTTCCAGCGCAGCTACTCTGCCCCTCAATCTCGAGACAACAACCACCGAACTGGGCGTAGATCATCAGATTGCCTCCTTCGTTCTTCCCCTCGGCATGACCATAAACATGGACGGCACAGCCATCATGCAGGTCGTTGCCACCCTGTTCATCGCAGGCTGCGGCGGTTATGATGTTTCGGTATTCCAGCTGGTAGTCATCATGGTACTGGCCCTTATCGCCAGCATCGGCACCCCTGCTGCTCCCGGTGCAGGCGCCGTCATCCTCTTCACCATCCTCTCGGGTGTCGGTTTCACAGGCGACCAGGCTCTGGTTGCATACGCACTCATCCTCGCCATCAACCGTCCTATCGAGATGCTGGTAACCTCCCTCAACGTAACAGGCGACTCGCTTACATCGATCGTCGTTGCCAAGAGCGAAGGCAAACTGGATACATCTGTCTATAACAGATAAACCTATCACTTATCCCCTCTGTCGCATGACGGAGGGGATTTTTTCATTATACCGACAAAATCAATACTCTGACGAAACTTGTTTCATGGAATAATGCCGTTTTACGAAACTTTTTCTTGACTTTTACTTATATAAGTTCTATTATATTACCAAACCGTTGAGGAAGAGTGAGTAAGCTCGTGTGATCTTTCTTCAGAGAGCTGCGAATGGTGTGATCGCGGCGAAGGAGCATGGGCCCAATGGACTTCCGAGGGCGAGAGGAAAGGCATGATCGCCAAGTATGCAAGCCGGAGCAGGCTCTCCGTTACAAAATGTCGGCGTATGATGGTACGCGCTAAGTGGGCGCAGTAAGGCGCCAAGCCGGGTGGCACCGCAGGTATATGTTATTTCTACCTGTCCCAGCAGAAAATGCATGGGGCAGGTTTTTTTCTGTCCCAAAACAGAAAAAGGAGACCACTGTTATGTCTGAACACGCTATTCCCTATAAGATCTATCTCTCCGAAGACGAGATGCCCAAGGCATGGTATAACCTCAAGGCCGATATGATAAACAAGCCTGCCCCCCTTCTTGACCCCATAACACAGCAGCCTGTGACCCACGAGCAGCTGTCGCAGATCTTCTGCAAAGAACTGGCCCTGCAGGAGCTCAACGACACCGATGCATATATTCCCATCCCGAAAGAAATAGCCGATTTCTATAAAATGTACCGCCCTGCCCCCCTTGTAAGGGCATATTGCCTCGAAAAGAAGCTCCAGACCCCCGCAAAGATATATTATAAATTCGAGGGCAACAACACATCGGGCAGCCACAAGCTCAATTCGGCCATTGCTCAGGCCTATTATGCCAAACAACAGGGCCTCAAGGGCGTTACCACCGAGACCGGCGCCGGACAGTGGGGTACAGCCCTTTCGATGGCCTGCTCTTACTTCGACCTTGACTGCAAGGTATACATGGTAAAAGTCTCCTACGAGCAGAAGCCCTTCCGCCGCGAGGTCATGCGCACCTATGGTGCATCGGTCACTCCCTCGCCCTCTATGGACACCGAGGTGGGCCGCATGATCCTTGCGGAGCATCCCGGCACAGGCGGAAGCCTTGGCTGTGCCATCTCGGAGGCCGTCGAGAAAGCTACCACCACAGAGGGTTACCGCTATGTCCTCGGCAGCGTTCTCAACCAGGTGCTGCTGCATCAGTCGGTGATCGGCCTTGAAACAAAGGCGGCCATGGACAAATACGGCATTAAGCCCGACATCATCATCGGGTGTGCCGGCGGCGGCTCGAACCTCGGTGGACTTATCTCTCCCTTCATGGGCGAAAAGCTGCGCGGAGAGGCTGACTATCACTTCATCGCTGTTGAACCGGCATCCTGCCCCACCCTAACGAGAGGTGTTTATGCTTACGACTATTGCGACACCGGCAGGGTATGCCCCCTTTCAAAGATGTATACGCTGGGCAGCGGATTTATGCCTGCCGCCAACCATGCAGGCGGCCTGAGATACCACGGCATGAACTCGGTCCTTTCTCAGCTTTATGCCGACGGCCTTATGGAGGCCCGCTCAGTGGTGCAGACCGAGGTGTTCGAGGCTGCCGAGCAGTTTGCCCGTGTTGAGGGCATTCTCCCTGCGCCCGAAAGTTCGCATGCCATCAAGGTGGCCATCGACGAGGCCATGAAGTGCAAGGAGACCGGCGAGGAAAAGACCATTCTGTTCGGCCTGACCGGCACAGGTTATTTTGATCTTTATGCTTACGAGAAATTCCACGACGGCAACATGAGCGACTATATCCCCTCGGATGAGGAAATCGCAAAGTCGATCGCGACACTTCCCGAAATGAAATAAAAAAACCAATTATCCTTAGCTCTCTGTAGAAATGCAGAGAGCTTTTTATGTCCGCTTTAAATAATCCGGCGAAAACAAGCCATAATAACCTCCAGTAAAACACCCGGAGGTTCAATATGCCATCATATCTAAAAGGCTTCATCCCATATGGCCTCGCCGCCTTTCTTATAGGCATCGTCGGCGGCTTTTCCACCGTGCTCGGTCCCGCCTTCGTCAGCGACCTTGGGCTGGGTTATAACAACACCACATGGACCGCCCTCGCAACGGCCATGTCGGCTGCCGCCTGCGCCCCTATCCTCGGCAAACTGGGCGATGTCTTCGGCAGACGCCTCACCCTGCTGGCAGGCATCGGGATATACACCATTGGCAATATCCTCAATGCTGTGGCAGGCAGTCTAGCCTTCATGCTGGCTGCCCGCTTCGTCGTAGGCATTGGCACCGCCGCCATCTCGCCCGTAATACTGGC
Source organism: Clostridia bacterium (assembly GCA_017421885.1). Next base: position 168 of record JAFOHJ010000256.1, on the reverse strand, counting down.
CTATATTGTCGCCGAGTTCCCAAAAGAAAAGCTGTCCGGCGGCTTTTCCCTGTATATGCTCATATCCAGCAGCGCTGTCGTATTTGGGCCTGCACTGGGCGGCCTGATAACCGAAAGCTACGGCTGGCGCACCATGATGTGGCTGTGTGCCGCCATATCAGCCCTTGT
>JAFOHJ010000255.1 GCA_017421885.1 Clostridia bacterium | reverse complement strand
CGAAAGGATCGCTCCTTTGGCAAGCTGGACCTGTCTTACATCATCCTGCGTTATCAGTATATTATCATTAAGAGCAAAGGCTCGTTTGACGCCCTGAAGAACAAGGCGGCTGTCGCTGCCCGGGCCTTCTGTGCTCTTTTTTACAAACACCCCCGACGGCTTGACATAGCCTTTATCGAGCAGCTCTCGCACAGCAGCAAGAATGCCGCTTCCGCACAGTCCCAGCGGATGCACATCTCCGATAACTTTCAAGTCGGTTTTATCTTCAGAAATCTCTATTTCCTCTACGGCACCCTCTGCCGCACGCATGCCGCAGCTTATATTTGCCCCCTCCAAAGCTGGGCCCGCAGCACACGAACAGCACAGCAGCCTGCCTCCGCTTGCCAGTACGATCTCGCCATTGGTTCCGATATCGATAAAAAGGGCATTGCCCTTCTCGTTCTCCATATCACAGACACGCGCTCCGGCAACTATATCGGCTCCGATATAAGCCGATACCTGAGGCAAACAGTAGAGTTTGGCTTCGCCGCATACATCTATGCCGATATCAGAGCATTTTACCTCTTTGGATTCTTTGAAAACCGGAACATAGGGCGAACGTCCGAGCGGCCTTGCATCCACTCCCAACAGCATGTGAGTCATCGTGCAGTTAGCTGCCACCGATACCTCGCGAATATCCAAAGGATCGACCTGAGCATCGCCGCAGGCTTTTGAAATCATGCTGTCAAGCTGTCCGACGATAGCTTTCTGAAGTTCGAGACATCCCTTTTCGGGGTTTTCATATTCATATGTTATTCTTGTAAGAACATCAAGGCCAAATCTTTTCTGGGCATTTATCTCAGATGCCGAAGCGATCTCTTCTCCGGTTTTCATATCTATAAGCGAAGCAACAACGGTGGTGGTACCTATATCAACGGCCACACCGTATCCGCCATCAAAGCTGTCTCTCTCAAAATCCGGCATAAACCCACTCGTGAGGACCTTATTTCCTTTTTCCTGCCCGGGAAGTTCAACATCAATATCACCTTTGACCTTCACCATGCAGGAAAGCCTTATCCCCTTTTCAATTTCTTCAGGCTTAAGAAGTCTTTTTTCATCCTCAGTCAGAGGTGATGCGTTTCCCCCAAAAACACGCACACGGCATTTTCCGCATACACCGGTTCCGGCACATGGACTTTCAATAAAACAGCCTGATTCGTGCAGAACATTAAGAAGAACACTTCCATCAGCACACTCGATACTGAGGCCGTTTTCAAGTATGTTGACAAATGGCATCAGCTGCGTTCCTCCAGTGTTCTGAGCATTGCTCTTATATTGCTGAGAGGCGATTTCATTCCAAGTCCGCAGGCGGGAGAAATAATATCAAATCCGTTGTCTGCAGCAAACTCGGTCATAACTCTGATTTTTTCAGGATCGCCAAACTCGAGAGTATATGTACTGATATTTCCCATAAGCACCCTTTCGGGCAAAGCCTGACGCGCTTCTCTGATAGGAACGATTGCATCAAAGCTGATGGCATCGCTCTCTATCATATCGGCCTGAGCATAAACCTGCCTCATCTGGCCGCAGATATGAACGATAACCTTTGCTCCCGCCTCTTTAAGAGGTTTTATGAGCTTATTGAGATACTTTACCGTAAACTCTTCAAAATATCTGGGCCCCAGTATCTCGCCTGTACCGCTGGGATCGGAAATGGCAACAACATCGGCTCCTGCCTCTATCTGAGCAAGGCCAAGGTGTATAAGCTGGTCGGTCACAAACTCCATGAAAGCATGGGCATCAGCATTCTTTTTTCTGAGCTCTTTAAAAAATACCGTAGGTTCGATAAGTGAGCCGGCTGTACTTATGGGGCCGGTCAGATTGCCTACAACGGGTATGCCCTCAAGCTCTTTTCTCAGGAGGCGTATTGCCTCAACGGTGACCCCTGCTCTGCCCGATTTATGATCGACAACCGGAAGTGAGGGCCACTCGGACACGCTGTTTATAACATACTCGGTAACATGAGGTTCTACTATGTTGCTTCCCATAGCTACCTTTGCGCCCATAGCCTCAGCTTCGACTGTCATGCAGAAAGGCACACCGACATTCTCGAAACAACCCGATGTGTACGCTGCCTTTGCAAGATCAGCCATCATGCGCGCGTCAGAATGAGCCGCAGGCAAAGAAACACCTGCCTCTTCCATAAGTTCAGCGGTAATCATATTCATCATACCACCCGGACAGATACACGCCGGACGATCTGTCATTTTTTTATTCAAAGTATTAAACAGACGTTCTTTCTGGTTCATTTTTATTTCCCCTTATTTAAGCGTCATGTACTGAAGCTTTCCGTTAAGCTTCAGTTTATTGTTTTTCAGGCAGGTCATGCCAATAAATCTCACCTTTCCTCGTGCAGCAGAAAGACCTCCGAGATAAAATATATTTTCTTCAATATCCATCGTCTCTACCGACACACATCCCGTGTCCTGAAGGACAAAAGCCGTTTTGGGACAAAGATGTATCAGCACATTCTTATCAAGCATCCCGTCAGCTCTTCTGAGCAGAGGCAGAGTAAACTCCTTCGCCATCGTTTCGGCGATCTTCGGGCCTACAATCGACACTCCTCCTACGGGATCGGCATAGCTGATGATCGTAACGCCATTCTTTTCGGCTTCTTTCATATATGCCAGTATATTATCGGCAAGCTTTTTAAAAAGCTTATCGGTTTTCTCAGGCTCTTTGCGCATGAAGCGGAAAAGGCGTGTCGGATCAATGAGGCTCCCAAGCATGGTAAAGGGGCCTGTTATCTCGAGAACCACAGTCTCACTATTGTCAGCAAGACTGCGGCATGCCCGAAGTACCTGAGCTATCCTGCCCTCAGAAAAGACCATATCCGGCAGATCCATAATATCTTCAACCGAAGAGAAGGCATAATCTTTAACTCTGGGGCCGGTTTTTCGGTCGCCGTAGTTTATCATTGCTCCAAGCGCTTCTGCCTCAACTGTATGACAGAAGGGCAGCATACATATTTCCGAGCCCGATATATTCTTATATTCAATGGCAAGAGCTGCCATATATTCAGCGTCAAGATGCACTTCCGGAACAGGCAGTGTAGTATTCCCAAGATATTCTTCAGTTCCGGCCTGCAGATATGTGCAGGGAAAATCTCGCAACTTCTCCACCTCCATTGGATTGTTACTCATGTATCATAACACACTTTTATACAGACATATATCTTTATAGAAAAATCGAATAAAGCTATGCAAGAGGATTTAAAAAAACAATTTCAAAATAAAATACCCCTATGCTATGCTTTAACTAAAGACAACACTTTAATATAGAATAAAACGAAAATACGAGGCGAAAAAAATGAAATCCAAAGAACCCACACTGATCATCACATTTGCCAATACTCCTGATGCTATCGCTATGGAAATGTTCTGCAAGCAGAACGATCTTCCCGGACGTCTTTCCCCCATTCCCGGTGCTCTCAAGGCTGGCTGCGGCCTTGCATGGAAAGCTCCTGCTGACATGGAAGCTGCTTTCGTCGAAAAGATGAATGCAAATAATGTAAGATTCGCCGAAACTCATATCATTGAACTGTAATCAGAAAGGAAATTACTCTTATGATATATCTCGATAATGCTGCAACAACCTTTCCAAAGCCCGGGTGTGTTATTAAAGAATTTCTATCTGTAATAAAAAACGACGGCGGAAATCCGGCAAGGAGCTCACACAGACTCTCCGTGGGGGCGACCGAAAGAATATATAAGGCCCGAGAGTCGATAGCACGACTATTATCAGTAAAGGATCCTGAAAGAATAGTTTTCACCTACAATGCTACACAATCGTTGAATCTCGCTATTAAATGCTGTATACCCGACAATTCTCACGTTATATGCTCTGATATTGAGCATAACGCTGTCATTCGACCGCTTGAAAAGGCTAAAAGGACAAAAGGAATAAGCTATTCGTTATATGATT
>JAFOHJ010000006.1 GCA_017421885.1 Clostridia bacterium | reverse complement strand
TTCCGAAGACGGACGCGAAATGACCATCGCCCGCCTGTTTGGCCACGATATAAGCATACTCTCGGCATCATGCATAATGAACAGCATAAACTTTGACATATATCTGAGTGCTGAGAAAGACAGCGAGTTCTGGGTCCTACCTCCTCAGCTGTATCGCCAGCTTCTTGAAGAATCGGCTCCCCTTGCCAACTACACCAACAGGCTGCTTGCCTCCAGCATGACCGATCTCATGTGGATGACCCAGCAGGTTCTGTGGCAAGGCATTGACCGCCGCCTTGCTCACTTTCTGTTGGATGAAAGCGCCTTTGAGGACTCACTCACCCTTAAAATCACCCATGAGGCCATCGCAGGCCACATCGGCACTGCCCGCGAGGTGGTCACGCGCACGCTGCGTTCCTTTCAGTCGGGCGGAATCGTAAAGCTCAGTCGCGGATGCATTGAGATAGCCGACATTGAAAAGCTTGAAGAACTTGATGAATAATAAAAACTGAGGCTCTGTATGGATACCATACAGAGCCTCAGCTGTTTTATGGGATTGGGAAAAGTAATGGACTGTTAATATCAGCTTCTTGCCATGCCGTCAACGCTGAGGACCACACCTGTGATGTAGGATGCCTCATCCGATGCAAGGAATACGAAAGCATTGGCAATGTCTTCAGGCTGACCAAGACGTCTGAGAGGTATCTGAGCGACCAGGGGCTCAATGACCTCTTTAGGAACCTGCTTCATCATGTCGGTCTCGGTGATACCGGGGGCAACTGCGTTTACTCGGATACCCTTGGGGCCAAGCTCACGTGCCAGCGAAACTGTCAGGCCGTTTACAGCAAACTTGGAAACGGGATATGCAAGGCCGCTGGGCTGGCCGTATTTACTTACCATAGAAGATGTATTGAGGATAACGCCCGAACCTCTGTCAAGCATACATTCGCTTGCAGCGCGTGTGGTGTTGAAGATACCCTTTACATTGAGGTCCATAACCTTGTCAAAGGCCTCTTCGCTATATTCTGTGAAGGGTGTGCTCTCGGAAACACCTGCGTTATTTACAAGAATGTCGACACATCCAAACTCTTCACGGATATACTTGAATGCATCTCTTACCTCCTGAAGGGATGCAAGATTGGGGCTGATGGCTCCAACTGTCGCTTCGGGAAACTCCTGCCTAAGCTGCTCAGCTGCCTTGTCTGCCGATGCCTGCGAACTTGCTGCAATAATAACTGTTGCGCCTTCTCTGAGGAATGCCTGAGCTGTGGCATATCCGATGCCGCGGCTTCCGCCTGTGATAACTGCAACCTTATATTCGAGTCTCTTCATAGTAAGTACCTCCTGTGTTTTTTGTTTTCTATGGCTATAGTATACCCAATGCGTATACTATATTCCGTGACTTAATCACAAATAAGTCCCTCTTCGAAAAAATAAGAAGAGGGACTTATCATAATCGCTATTTATTTCTTATCCATGCCGCAGGGGAAGCTCTCACGGCTTGCCAGCATATCCTTTGTGACTATCTCATAAAAACGGTAGCCGCCCGAGAAGTTATAGGCATCAAAGCCGTTCTGCATAAGGATCCTTGTTGCGATATAGCTTCTTACACCGCTCTGGCACATGACATAAACAGGCTTTGCGGGGTCGATCTCGCCTATTCTCTCACGCAGTTCGTCAACCGGGATATTAATGAAGCCCTCGGCATAACCCTTTTCATACTCAACAGGCTTTCTTGTATCAAGCAATGTTACGCTGCCATCGCGAGGCAGATCGGGAACATCATGCCAATGGAACTGCTTTACAAGGCCGCCTGCGATATTTTCGATCATGAATCCGGCCATATTTACGGGATCCTTAGCCGAAGAATAAGGAGGTGCATATGCAAGGTCGAGTTCAGCCAGCTCGTCGCCCTTCATGCCGCAATGGATAGCCGTTGCAAGTACATCAATACGCTTGTCTACGCCGTCATATCCGACGATCTGTGCGCCAAGCAGCCTGAGGGTCTCGCGTTCATAGATGACCTTCATGGTCATTACCTTGCCGCCGGGATAGTATCCGGCATGGGATGCCGGCGACAGAATGATCTTGTCATAATCTATGCCGGCCTCTTTAGCTGCCTTTTCATTAAGACCGGTGGAAGCTGCCGTCATATCAAACAGCTTGATTACCGACGATCCCTGCGAACCGCCAAATCTGCTGTTTCTGCCGCAGATATTATCGGCTGCGATACGTCCCTGCTTGTTGGCGGGGCCTGCCAGCGAGATGAGGGCATCATTACCGGTGACAAAATGTTTTACCTGAACAGCGTCGCCTACTGCATAAATGTTGGGCAGCGATGTCTCCATCTTATCATTAACAACGATAGAACCCTTGATCCCTAGTTCAAGTCCCGCTGCCCTGGCGAGAGCAGTGTCGGGCGTTACACCGATTGCCATAAGCACCATGTCGGCGCACACAGGTTCTTCGTCCTTGAGAAGTGTCTTTATGCATTCGCCTTCCTGCTCAAAACCTTCGATGCTGCTGCCCAGCTTGAGATTAATGCCGTGACTGCGGAGAAGCGTATGGATCTGCGACACCATATCGGCATCGAGGGGAGACAACACCTGCTCGAGGCGCTCGACCAGAGTTACTTCTATGCCCAGTTCACAGAGGTTTTCTGCCATTTCAAGGCCGATAAAGCCGCCGCCCGCAATAACGGCAGTCTTGGGCTTTTTCTCATTGACAAACTCATGTACCTTGAATGTATCCTCTACTGTACGCAGTGTGAAGACTCTGTCGCTGTCCACTCCGGAGAAAGGAGGAACTGTGGGCTTGGCGCCGGGTGAAAGAATAAGCTTGTCATAACTTTCGGTAAAGCTCTCGCCTGTTTCAAGGTTGGTTACCGATACAGTCCTGTTTGCGGCATCGATAGCCGTGACCTCATGGCGAACTCTGATATCAATACGGAATCTGCTGTGGAAGCTCTCGGGAGTCTGAAGTGTAAGTGCAGCTTTGTTCGTAATGACTCCACCTACATAATAAGGCAAACCGCAGTTTGCATAGGAAACATATCCCGAACGCTCGAAGACAATTATCTCTGCCTTTTCGTCCAGACGACGGATCCTCGCCGCAGCCGATGCACCGCCTGCAACTCCGCCAACAATAATGACCTTCATATTATTTATCCTTTCTGCCTTAAGTATTTATTTGTGCTGATTATATTTTATCATAATATGCCGATTTCCCCAACAGTAAAGATGCTTTATTTGATATTCAAATAAAAAATATCCCCTGCCATAAAAGGCAGAGGATAAGATATCAGCCAAGATAGTGGCTCATTACAAGCATCAGGCAGAAGCCCGCCATAAGCGAATAAGTGACCTTACACTCTTCACAGCCGCTGGCATGGGTCTCAGGGATCATCTCGTCGCTGATAACATAGATCATTGTGCCGCCTGCAAATGCAAGTGCAAAGGGCAGTACAGCCGCCGAAATGGTGACGGCAAAATAGCCGATAAGGGTACCGATGACCTCGACAACGCCGGTGAGCATTGCGGCGACAAAGGTCCTCTGGGGGCTCATGCCGGAAGCCAGCATAGGCCCGATGATGACCATTCCCTCGGGAATATTCTGAAGCGCGATGCCGACAGCTATTGTAATGGCTTCGCCGGTGTTACCCGTGCCAAAGCCTACGCCTGCGGCAATACCCTCGGGAAGGTTATGGATGGCAATAGCCATAACGAACAGCAACACCTTGCTGAGCTGGGCGCTCATGGTGGGGTGGGCTTCGCGGTCTACGCCCGAAAGGTGGTGGAGATGAGGCACGATCTTATCGAGGATATTAAGGAACCATGCACCGCAGAAGATACCCACAACGGTGACCCAAACGTTTCCTCCACTGTATTCTATTGACGGCAGGACAAGGCCTATGACGGCCGCCGCCAGCATGACTCCGGCAGCAAATGCCAGGATTGTGTCACTGTATCTCTCCGATATTTTTTTGAAGGCAAAGCCCATAAAAGCACCAATGACGGTGGCTCCTCCAACGCCAAGGGCGGTCATCAGAACAATCTGCATATCATTACTCCTTTATTTACTGTTATATTTGATATATTCCTTGAGGACCTGTTCACTTTTGTAAAGATACCAGATCTTTGCAAAAGCGAAAGCAAGCAGAACCAGCGATACAGCCATCAGTATCAAAGCGCCGATAGTCGGGATCAAAACCGTGGACACAATTGCGACCACCATGCCACCCAGACAATACAGATATCTTTCTGCCCATTTCTCCCACGCCCTGTATATTGTGCCGTCAAATCTACCGATAATATCTGCATGGGCTTTAAGCTCCTGATATTCTCCGTAGATGGCGGCAATCGAAAGAATAAGACCCAGTATTGCCATAAAGCCGCCTTCTCCCGACAGTGGTCCCGAAATCATCGCAGCCATGCCGCACAGCGCCGCAGTCTTATATTTTTCGTCATGCTTTGCCATAATAAACAAAGTTCCGTAATAAAACATACTCAGAACGATATCTACGATGTCGCCTGCCCCATCCATTCCCAAAAGCGAGGTCAACATACCTATAGCTGTCGATACAATACTGATGATGAACAGAAAGCCCATCCATTTTCCGGCATCACATGCTATTTCCAGACGTTTGGCCGCTTCGCGCTGCTGTCTGAGCTGTCTTTCTTCCTCAAGACGGTTTTCCCGCTCCTGACGCTCAGGATATTCGTCTTTTTTTCTTATAATACTGCAATATGCATCCTTCATTGAACAGGTATCGCAAGTTTCATGCCCTTTGCTGCGGCAGCATTTAGCGATCTCACAGTCCCTGCAGAAGCTTATTCCCGACTCAGGCCTGCAGCCCGGGCAATTAAGCTCTTCCCTGCGCATGCAGGAATAACAATCTTTTACACAATATGAATTATTCATTACAGGACCCCTTTCCGCCTTTCTTCTCTTTACCATATTATATCGTTACGCTATAATTCTGTCAATCCGACCCCTGCGCTCCTTTATTTATCCCGACTTTTGTGGTATCATATCACCAGAAACAATTATTATGGAGGTGCCTTATGGAGCTGCTTCTCAACACTCAGGAAGAACGCTGCCGCATGGAGGTATATAACGAATACCTTAAAAAAATCCCCCAGCTGCTTACTCAGCTGGAGGCTGTTGAAAAAATGTATGAAAAGGCCGTTATGGAAGAGGCCATGCTTAAAGATAAAGATTCCTCTGACCACAGTGTTGCCCTTTATACTGACCGCCTTGCCCGCACCAAAATCCAGTGTGTCACCCGAATCGAAGATATTCAGAACCAGTGCCGTCTTATCTTTGCTCTCAAAAGCCAGATAGAGGCCGAGAGCACTGCCCTTAAAGCCTTCATTGAAAAATAACATAACAAAAGAAAAACAGGAGAGCCGAGGCTCTCCTGTCTTTTTATTTTACTGATTATTCAACGGGGAATGCCTCAATAAGGCCTGCATCAAATCGCAGGATCAGTGTAGCATCCCAGGAGTCAACAACGCCGTCACCGCTGACATCGGCTGCCAGGATAGCATTGCCTGTCAGTTCGGTCAAACCTGCGTCATGACGAAGTACCAGTGTAGCATCCCAGGAGTCAACAGTACCATCTTCACTGACATCGCCGGGTGTAACATTTGTAATAATAACAATTGTCTCAGCGGCATACGCACCGTCATCGGTAACACCTGTGATAACTGCTTCGCCTTCGCCTACTGCTGTAACAACGCCGTTTTCGTCGACTGTTGCGACCGATTCATTCGAGGATGTCCACTCGACCAGCTTATTTACAGCATCGGCAGGTGTTATCTCTACAGTCAGAGCCAATGTCTTGCCTACTGTGATCGTGCTGTACTCTTCCTTAATGACAATGCCGCTGACTGCTGCACCTTCGGGAGCGACCAGAGTTGTAACGTTGAGAGCTGTAGAAGCCTCAGAAACATTCTTTCTTGTGTCGACTGCCTTTACGGTGTAGACATATGCTGTATTGTCGGAAAGCTGACCGTCGGTGTATGTCAGGTCAGTTGTCTCGCCAACCTTGACACCGTCACGATAGATCTCGTAATAATCTACCATTACGTTGTCAACAGCTGCCTTCCAACTCATTGATACACTGCGTGTCTTTAC
>JAFOHJ010000254.1 GCA_017421885.1 Clostridia bacterium | reverse complement strand
TATGACGAGCTGCCTTTCAGGCCCACTAATGCTCAGAAAAGGGCCATATCGGAGGCCTTTGCCGATATGTGCTCGATAAACCGCATGAACCGCCTTGTTCAGGGCGATGTCGGCTCGGGCAAGACCCTGGTTGCCGCCGCCTGCGCATGGCTGTGCTTTAAAAATCACCGTCAGGCCGTTATCATGGCACCCACCGAGCTGCTGGCAAGGCAGCATCAGAAGACCCTTTCGGGAATGCTGGCCCCCTTCGGCATTAAGGTGGGCCTGCTGGTGTCGGCAATGCCGGTGGCCGAGAAAAAGGCCGCCCTTATGTCGGCGGCCAGCGGCGAGTTCAATGTTATCTGCGGCACCCATGCCCTGATACAGAATGTGGTGGAGTTCACCGATCCCGCCCTCTTCGTGGTCGACGAGCAGCACCGTTTCGGCGTTGCCCAGCGCTCGGCCCTTGCCAAAAAGCAGCCCGACAGCCACATGCTGGTCATGTCGGCCACCCCTATCCCTCGCACTCTGTCCCTTATCATTTTCGGCGACCTCGACCTTTCGGTCATCGACCAGATGCCGAACGGGCGCCTGCCCATCGAGACCTATTCCATCGGCGAGGACAAGCGCCAGCGCATGGAGAGCTTCCTGCTCAAGCAGGTGCAGGCCGGCGGCCAGGCCTATATCGTCTGCCCCCTTATCGAGGAGGGCGAAAGCGGCCGCGAGAGCGCCGAGGAATATGTTGAAAAGCTGCGCCGCGCCCTGCCAACTCTGCGCATCGGCCTGATGCACGGCAGGCTGGCGGCCAAGGCCAAAGACGAGGTGATGACTCAGTTTGCGGCAGGACAGCTGGATGTTCTGGTTTCCACCACCGTCATCGAGGTCGGCATCGACGTTCCCAACGCCAACCTTATGATCATCGAGGATTCCGAGAGCTTCGGCCTTTCGCAGCTACATCAGCTCAGAGGCCGCGTCGGACGCGGTTCGAGGCAGTCATACTGCATCCTTATGCGTAAGGGCAAGAGGATACCGAGGCTGGATGTTATCTGCAATACCTCCGACGGCTTCAAGGTGGCCGAGGAGGACCTGAGGCTTCGCGGCCCCGGCGACTTTTTCGGCCAGAGGCAGCACGGCCTTCCGGCCTTTCAGCTTGCCGATCTGTCTAGCGACCTGACCATGTTTGAGCAGGCGCGCAGGGCGGCTGAGGAGACCTTCCGCCGCGACCCCGACCTGTCGCTGCCCGAGAACGCCGTTCTCAGCGAGAAGGTCAAAGCCATGCTCACCGACGAAGGCGGCATAAAGCTTAATTAAAAATATCAAAAAAAATCCGCCTCCGGGATCCGGAGGCGGATGATTTTTTATCAGTCTATCTCTCTTTCAGAGGCCTTGAGCTTCTTCTCAAAGGCGGTGAATGCCTTCTCGAACGTAAAACTGATGATCCAGTAGAGGACCGATACCGCTATGTAGCCTTCAAAGATGTGCAGCGTGCGTGCGCCGTAGATCTTTGCTCGCCCCATAAGGTCGATGATGCCGATGGTGAACAGCAGCGATGTGTCCTTAACAGTGTTGATAAGGGTGTTGTTCAGGTTGGGCAGGGCCACGCGGGCGGCCTGAGGAAGAATGATCCTCTGCATCATCTGCTTGCCTGTCATGCCGATGGACTTGGCAGCTTCGAACTGGCCGCGGTCGACAGCCTCGATGGCCGAGCGGATGGTCTCGGAGAGATATGCGCCCAGGTTGAGTGAGAAGGCCAGCAGGCCGTAATACTCAGGCTTGATGACATTGGCGTTGAAGTTGGCAAAGGTCTCGGTGTGCATCTGCAGGTAGTAGATGATCCTGGCAACGCCGTAGTTTGCCATGAACAGCTGAACTACAAGGGGCGTGCCGCGGACAAAAGATATATAGAACTTGCATATACCCTGAAGCACGGGCACCTTATAGATGCGGACCAGGGCAACGAGCAGACCGATCACAAGGCCGATTGCGAAGGACAGAAGTCCGATGCCCAGCGTTACGGGGATGCATCTCAGCAGCTCGGGGAAGCTTTCCATAAAGCCGCTGAAATTAAATAACTGGTTTATGTTCTCAAGAAGTGCTTGCATAACTCGTTCTGCTCCTTAAGGGGTTTATTTCTTCAGATTATTCGGGGATATAGTCGCCGCCTGTGATCTCTGTGGAGAGCTTCGACAGTGTGCCGTCCTTCTTCATCTCTTCGATGATAGCGTCGAACTTTTCCTTCAGCTCTTCGCCCTTTTCATTCTTCTGCAGAATGATGCCGATGGCTTCTGTGAATACGGGCTCGCCTGTAACCTTGCAGTTCAGGTTCTTTTCCTTGATAACTGTGTTAGCCATTACGGGGTCGTTGATGATAGCGTCGAACTTGCCGATCTGCAGATCCATCAGAGCGTCGGCCAGCATCTGGTTCTCAACATAGTGGAGCTTGATGGGGTCGCCGTTCTCAGCATTATACTCTTCGAGGAAGGTTGTGTAGGAGTCGCCGACCTGTGCCCAGACTGTCTTGCCATGGAGGTCTTCGAGAGAAGCGATGTCGTTTGTGTCAGAAGCAACGATGATGGAGGGAGAAGCCAGGAAGTAGGGGATTGTCATTGTGTACTTCTCGAGGCGGCCCTCTGTGATAGCGACCTGGTTGCAGATCATGTCGCCCTTACCCGACTCGATGGATGCAAACTGCGAGTCCCAGGGAAGTGTCTGGATGTCGATGGTATAGCCGTCGAGGCGCTTGTCGAGCTCACGCATTACTTCGGGGTCGAAGCCCTGGAATACGTCCTTGTCATCGAGGTAAGCGAAGGGAGGATAAGCCGACTGTGTGTAGGCTACGAGGACAACGTCGTCC
>JAFOHJ010000253.1 GCA_017421885.1 Clostridia bacterium | reverse complement strand
TGCTTCAAAGTGCTTTCAGACTTAACGGGGAAATCACAGCATCGTTTGATGATGTCAAGGAGGATGCGTGGTATGCCCAAGCAATCCGAACAGCAGCGTCTCTTGGTATTATAGCAGGTATGGGCGACGGTACATTTGCACCGGATGCAGAGATTTCGCGCCAGGATATGTGTGTCATGATCAAGAATATTGTAAACTACAAAGGGATGGGATTGGATAAGAAGTACGATTCATCATCATTCTTGCTTACAAGGCTGGTATCCCCAACGCTAAGCCCGTCATCCTCGAGCCCGTCAACTCTATCAAGGTCAATATTCCCGACAGCTACATGGGCGATGTCATCGGCGACATGAACAAGCGCCGCGGCCGCATCATGGGCATGAATCCCGCTGAAGACGGCACACAGATCGTCGAGGCAGAGGTTCCCGCAGCTGAGATCACCGACTATGCGATCACACTCCGCTCCATGACACAGGGCAGAGGCTCCTTCACAACCAAGTTCGAGCGTTATGAGGAAGTTCCTGCAATGACACAGGAGAAGATCATCGCCGAGGCTGCATACCACGACGACGAGGAATAATCATAATTCCACACATAAAGCGCAAGCTTCAGAAAGAGGCAGCCTTCGGGCTGCCTCTTGTTTGTTTTTATTTGTTTACAGAAACCTGTTTGAATCGAGCCCGGTATACTGGTATAATCCTTTTAGATAAGACAGAATTATTTCAGGAGGTGTTTTTATGCTGGGTATCGCGCTTGAAGGTGGCGGAGCCAAAGGCGCTTTTCACATCGGCGCGCTGGAGGCCTGCATGGAGATGGGATATTATCCCCCCGATGCCATTGCGGGAACATCCATCGGAGCCATGAATGCCGCCATGGTCGCTCAGGGCGACTTTGCTGTGGCCAAAGAGCTCTGGGAAAATATCAGCGGCAAGGATATCTTCACGCCTGAGGACGAAAAACTCATATCCACCAATCTCAACAGCATCAATATCGACGGCCTTGCCGATATGTTCTCGGCGGTGCGCGAGCTTATAATGGGCGGAGGTGTCGACAACACCCACATCAAGGCCCTTATCGATAAATACATCGACGAAGACCGCCTTATGCAGAGCCCCATCGACTACGGCATCGTTACCCTCGCTCTGCCCGAGTTCAGGGCTATCGAGATATTCAAGGAAGAGATGGGCAAAGAAAATATCGCCACTTATATCCTCGGCAGTGCGGCCTTTCCCGGCTTCCAGAAGGTGCAGATGGGCGAGAGCATCTTCCTCGACGGCGGTGTCTACGACAACTGCCCGGTGAATATGCTGCTGGAGCGCGGCTGTGACAAAGTCATCGCCGTTAGGACCAATGCCATCGGCATCACCCGTTACGACGAGGAGGACGAGAGGGTAATCACCATAGAACCCAGCGAGAAGCTCGGTTCGCTGATGAAGTTCTCGCCCGAGACCTCGCGCCATAACATAAAGCTGGGGTATTATGATGCCATGCGCGCGCTTATGAAGCTGGGTGGCACAAGGTATTACTTCACCGACTCTGACCTTGAGGCCGAGAGCAGGCTCTTTGACCTGCCTGCCGTCACCATCGTCGAGGCGGCGCTGCTGCTTAACATAAGCCACAAGATCGAGCACCGCAGGCTGCTGTTCGAGCGTATCCTGCCGGTGCTGTTCGATGAGCTCGAGCTGCCCCGCACAGCAGGCTATAAGGACCTTCTGCTGGCCATGGTCGAGCACAAGGCGACTCGCTGCGGAGTTGAGCGCCTTTGCCTCTATACGGCGCAGGAGCTGTTCGACAAGGTGGTCAGGATAAGACCCGAGGGAGGGCAGAAGCCTCTCGACCGAGCCATCGATCTTATCCTCGAAGGCTTGGCAAAGAAATAAAAAGCACGGAGGCTGCTTATGTCCTTATGTGAGATCCTTCGTCGGCGCACTTCGTGCTTGCTCAGGATGACATGGCAGT
>JAFOHJ010000252.1 GCA_017421885.1 Clostridia bacterium | reverse complement strand
TTCGTCATAATCGACTGCGAGGGCAACAACCTCTATGAAAACGGCAGAAAAGAATATCTGGAATCCATTAAATAACTATAAATAAGAGGTAAGCAAAATGGAAAAGAAGAAACTTGTCATCGGCGTTATCGGTGCTGACGTTCACGCTGTCGGCAACACAATCCTCAACCGCGCATTCCTCGATGCTGGCTTTGACGTAACAAACCTCGGCGTTCTTGTTCCTCAGGAAGAGTTCATCCAGGCTGCAGTCGAAGTCGGTGCAGACGCTATCATCGTTTCCTCCCTCTACGGCCAGGGCGAGATCGACTGCACAGGTATGAGAGAGAAGTGCGACGAGGCCGGCCTTAAGGGTATCCTCCTCTATGCAGGCGGCAACCTCGTTGTCGGTAAGGTTCCCGTAGAAGAGATCGTCCGCCGCTATAAGGCTCTCGGTTTCGACAGAGCTTTCGGCCCCGGCACAGATCCCCAGGTAACAATCGACTGCCTGAAGGAAGACTTCGGCATCAAGGAATAATCTTAAACCTATCCTTAAAAGAAGGTGTCGACAATGAAACCCATACTTCTCATCGACTTCGGCAGTACATACACCAAAGTCACCGCTGTCGACGTCGATACCGAAGAGATAATAGGTACTTCCCAGAGCTACACAACTATCGAGACCGATATCATCAACGGTCTCAACAATGCCGTAGCACTGCTTAAAGAAAAAATCGGCGATATCGACTTTGTCGAACAATATGCCTGCTCGAGTGCAGCCGGCGGACTCCGTATGGTAGCCATCGGCCTCGTTCCCGAGCTTACAGCCAAAGCGGCACGTCAGGCCTCCCTCGGCGCAGGTGCCAAGGTCATCAAAACCTACTCCTACGAGCTGACTGAGGGCGACCTCCGCGAGATCGACGAGATCAACCCCGACATCTGCCTCCTTACAGGCGGTACCGATGGCGGCAACAAGGAAAATATCGTCTATAACGCAAGAATGCTTGCAAAGTCCACCGGCAGCTTCCCCATCATCATCGCAGGCAACCGCAACTGTGCCGATACCTGCCGTGAGATCCTGGGAGACAAGCAGACCCATGTCTGCGAAAACGTAATGCCCCGCCTCGACATTCCCAATGTCGAGCCCGTTCAGAATAAGATCCGCGAGATCTTCCTCGAGCAGATCGTAAAGGCCAAGGGCCTTTCCAATGCCGAGGCACTGGTAAAAGGCATCCTGATGCCCACACCTTCGGCAATGCTGACGGCTATGAAGCTGCTGTCCAAAGGCACAAAGAACGAATCCGGCATCGGAGACCTTGTTGGTGTCGACCTTGGCGGCGCTACTACCGACATCTACTCGATGTCTTTCGGCCTGCCCACAAACGGTGGCACTGCCCTCAAAGGCCTGCGCGAGGAATATGCCAAGCGCACCGTTGAAGGCGACATCGGCATGAGATACAGCATCCACGGCATCGTTGATGCCGCCGGAATCGAGCGTATCGCCGAACTTTCGGGCCTTCATGAGGACCGCTGCAGCGAGTTGATCGACTATCTGTCGGTACACACCGATGTCGTCCCCGGCGTCGATGATGACGAGCTCGAAAAGATAGACTTTGCTCTGGCATCCATGGCCATAGAAACAGCCGTTACCCGCCATGCAGGCAGGCTCGAGCCTTTCTATTCGCCCATGGGCATCAGCTATATCCAGACCGGCAAGGATCTCACCGAGGTCAAGACGGTCATCGTCACAGGCGGCGCGCTGATCCACACAAAGCGCACAGCTGCCATCGCATCCCATGCACAGTTCAATCAGAACGACGCAATGTCCCTCAAACCCAAGTCGGCCGAAGTTCTGGTCGACAGAAAATATATTCTTGCGGCGATGGGCCTTCTTAGCACGGTCTATCCCGACACCGCACTCAGAATCATGAAAAGGGAGTTAATCAAAGATGGAACTCGAAATTAAGAATAAAAAGTGGTCTGACGACGAATTTTATAAGGTCCGTAAAGAGATCCTCGGCACATGGGAAACCGGCGCTCAGGTAAATCTCGACGATGCCATCGCATTCCACAAGTCTCTTCCCGAACACAAGATCTTCTCCAACAAGCTGAACAAGGCTAAGGAGACAGGCGCAACACTTATTCAGCCCCGCGCAGGCGTTGGCCTGATCGAAAATCACATCGAGCTGCTGAAGCATCTGCAGAACGAGGGCGAGGCCGATCTGCTGCCCACAACAATCGACTCTTACACACGTCAGAATCAGTATGAGAACTGCGCTGAGGGTATCCGCCGCGAGAAGGAAGGCATGGCCAACGGCAACTATCGTCCCTTCCTCAACGGCTTCCCCGCAGTCAACCACGGTGTTGACGGCTGCCGTCAGCTGGTAAATGCCCTCGACACACCTCTGCAGGTTCGTCACGGCACACCTGATGCACGTCTGCTGACCGAGATCACATACGCAGGCGGCTTCACCTCCTACGAGGGCGGCGGTATCTCCTACAACATCCCCTATGCCAAGAATATTCCCATTGAAAAGACAATGAAGGACTGGCAGTATGTCGACCGTCTGACAGGTATCTATGAAGAAGCCGGCGTTGCCATCAACCGCGAGCCCTACGGCCCCCTGACAGGCACACTGGTTCCCCCCTGCATCTCTCATGCTGTTGCCATCATCGAGGCTCTCGCAGCTGCCGAGCAGGGCGTTAAGAACATCACAGTCGGCTATGGCCAGCTGGGCAACCTGGTTCAGGACGTTGCCGCTATTCGCTCCCTGGAAGAGCTGACCGAGGAGTATCTGGCTCGCTTCGGCTACACCGGTGTTCACGTAACCACAGTATTCCATCAGTGGATGGGCGGCTTCCCCGCTGACGAGGCAAAGGCTTTCGGCGTTATCTCCTGGGGTGCTGCAACAGCTGCTCTGGCAAAGGCAACAAAGGTTATCGTAAAGACTCCTCACGAGGCTGCCGGCGTTCCCACAAAGGAAGCCAACGCTCAGGGTCTGCGCGCTACAAAGCAGGTAGTAAACATGCTCTACGATCAGGCTGTAGTAGGTCCCAGAGTTGAGGCTGAGAAGTCTATCATCAAGAACGAGACACGCTGCATCCTCGACAAGTGCCTTGAGCTGGGCCACGATGACATCATCCTCGGCGCTATCGCAGGTATCAATGCCGGTATCATCGATATCCCCTTTGGTCCTGCAAAGTGCAACGCCGGCCTGATGCTGCCCGCACGTGACAACCTCGGCGCTGTCCGTATCCTCAACACAGGCAACCTGCCCTTCACAAACGACCTCAAGGCTTTCCACCACGACAAGCTGGCTGAGCGCGCTGCCGATGAAGGCCGCGACATCTCCTTCCAGATGGTCGTTGATGACGTATACGCAGTCGGCCGCGGCCGCCTCGTAGGTAAGCCCCAGAAATAAGCTGGCGCTTATTTCCGGGGGCCCCGATCCAAATAGATTTGCGGCGAATGAATCGCCTGCAAATCGCGCGCCGCCATTCTTACC
>JAFOHJ010000251.1 GCA_017421885.1 Clostridia bacterium | reverse complement strand
GTATACAACCGAAAACAAAAAAATAAGGGATGTTTAAAACATCCCTTTTGACCTGATCCTGCGGTGCCTGAGAGGGAGGGTACCATCCCATCTGAGCCATTTTGTCATAGACGGTCTGCTGCATGTTGAGGCAGTCTTTGAGCCCCTGGTCAAAGGCGGCACGGACGTTGGGAGTGGCCGACTCAATGGTGCCGTGCATATAAAGGTCGCACAGGCCCTTGGTTTCCATAAGAATGGTCTCGCAGATCATACGCTGCTGCTGTTCGTTCATATTGTGCCTCCTTACTGTAAAAGCTGATAGAGCTTATCAAAAACGGCCTGATGCTTTGCCGCCATGTCGGACACCATATTTTTAAGGGATGGGTCGGAAAGGCATTCGGCGTTCTGAGTGCAGCAGCTTTTCATGTGTTTTTCGTGGTTGAGGGCATCTTCGATATAAAGAAGCTCTTTGGGACTCATACTATCACCTCCGGAAGTTTTACATTTGGATTATTCCCGGAAGTGAAGCGGCCTATTCAAAGGAATTGATTAAAGACGACGTTTGTTATATAATTTATGGAGAGAAAGAAAAACGGAGGTGAAAATATTGGATCAGAAGAAGATCGACCGTATCAACGAGCTGGCACGCAAGGCAAAGGCCGAGGGCCTGACACCCGAGGAAACAGCCGAGCGCGATGTTCTGCGCCGCGAATATATCGACTCGGTGCTGGGCAGCCTCAAGGGCCATCTCGACAACACATATATCGTTGACGAAAAGGGAAACAAGGTCCCCGTGAAGGGCAAGAAGGGCCATATTTCCTGATAATATAAATAAAAGATAATCGGAGGTAAAAAATGAAAGAGTTTACCGAAAGACATCATGCATTTATCGCAGCCGTGTTTTACGACGAGCTGACACGCGCCTTTGGCGAGCGCGGCAAGGCTGCTTTTGTCATGGCTACCCAGCGATATGCCGAGCAGCGCGGCTCGCGTATGGCTCAGCGCGCTATCCGCGACGGCAAGCCCCTTAACTTCACCACATATAAGGAATACGGCGAATGGGTCAACACCAAGACCATCGTCGATGCGGGCGAGAGCAATCAGAGCATCCCGGTTTCCTTTGCTCCCGATTTCGAATATAAGGTAGTTCGCTGCCCCTGGGCCGCCCAGTTCAAGGATATGGGCATGCAGGAGGGCGGCGTATGCTACTGCACACATCTCGACAAGTCCATCGCACGCGGCTTTAACCCCTATCTGACCTTTGAAGTACCTCAGAGCATGCATGACCACGAGTACTGCATACAGATCCTGAGAGATGCAAATTTCACGGAGGATCAGAAGTTCGAGCGCAACCCCGAGAACCTCAAGGGATTTGACTATCACTGCGGACATTCCTACAAGACATATTCGCAGATCACAAATGCCATCTTCGCAAGCGAAGGCCACCGTGTGTCCTCCAATGTCCTCGAGCGATTCGCAGCCGAGTACGGCCGCGATATGGCCGACATCCTCCTTTCCTATAAGGACGTGGATTTCGACGTTATATAACAAAAAACAAGTGATGTCCGGTTGACCGGGCATCACTTGTTGTGCTTTTAGATGAAATATTCGTTCTCGCGTCTTGCCGAGAGCTTCTCGTTGAAGCCGACACAGAACTCGTCGTATGCGGGATTAACCATTGCCTTGGCCTTCATGGGGCATACAGCGATGCACCTGAAGCAGGAAATGCACTTTGTGTCGTCGATGGTCCTGAAGTCGGGGCCTATGGCGCCGGTGGAGCACATCTTTGCGCAGAGGCCGCAGCTTACACACTTGTCAAGGGTGGAGGGACGGAACTTGCCGCCGCTGCCGCCGTCCTTATAGGGGCGGTTGCCGGGGACCTTGTCTGTGATGTCGCTGATACCGTTTTCAAGGGATGCAAGGATCTTTGCGCCGAAGCCTGCATCTTCCTTAAGGTCGTCTTCGTTGGGTCTGCCAACGGCGATCTGGCCGAAGGTATGCTGGCCGATGAGGGCTGCCGCGGCAACAGGAACGAATCCGTTCTGTTTTGCCATGTCGCACATCTCGACCACCGAGTCGTCATAGTGGCGGTTGCCATAGGTGATGACCGCAACGCAGGGAGTGTTATTTCCCTTAAATGTGCCAAGGCGTTCGGCTGCTACCTTGGGGATGCGTCCGCCGTAGCAGGGAGCGCCGAAGATGACCAGCTCGTCTGCACCGAAGGCCTCGGTGGTACTTGCAAATGTATGGGCGGTTATGTCGATCTCACTTACGGGACATCCCATAGCCTGAGCGATGGCCTTAAGGCCCTTTTTGCCGGTGTTTGTAGCCGAAAAATAAACCAGAGTTACTTTAGTGGGTTTCATAGCCTGCCTCCTGTTGGGTATTTGTATACATTATACCGCCGAAGCAGATATGAAACAAGAGAACAAATCATCACAACATTCTATAAAAGGAGAAACTATTATGGATATCTTAAAAGAAAGCCTGGCCCTCAGCGAATATACCACCTCCATTCGCCGTCATCTTCATGAGAATCCCGAGCTTTCGGGCCGTGAGTTCAACACCATCAAGCTCATCTGCTCCGAGCTCGATAAGATCGGCATTGAATATGTAAATATCCCCGACGGCGGTGTTCTTGCCACTATCGACGGTCCCACAGCCGGCAAGACAGTCCTTCTCCGCGCCGACTGTGATGCTCTGCCCATCGACGAGCTGCCCATGAATGCCAGAAAGCCCAAGCTCTGCGTGAGCAAGGTGCCCGGAGTTGCCCACATGTGCGGCCACGACGGCCACACAGCTATGCTGCTGTCGGCTGCGAAGATCCTCAAGGCCAATCAGTCCGAGATCAAGGGCCGCGTATATCTGCTGTTCGAGCGCGGCGAAGAGGGAAGCGGCAACATCTACTGGATCATGAAGTACATTCAGGAGAACAACATCCACATCGATGCCTCCTTTGCCGAGCATACCGACACAACTCTGACTCCCGGCCATGTAGCCTGCCAGGCAGGCCCCGCGCACGCAGGCGCAGTCGGCTACAGAATCAAGATCACCGGTAAGGGCGGCCACGGCTCGCGCCCCGACAAGTCGATCAATCCCATCGACTGCTTTGTATCCATCTACGAGTGCATAAAGACCATTCGCATGAACTATGTCGAGCCTACCGTCATCCTCACCAATTCGATGGGTATGGTACAGGCCGGTGCAGCAGGCAACGTCATTCCTCAGGAGCTGACCTTTGGCGGCACCTGCCGTTTCTATGATGCCGCTGCAGGCAATATGTTCAAGCAGAAGCTGGTAGAGATCTGCGAGGCACAGGCCAAGCTGTTCGAATGCAAGGTAGAGTTCGAGAGCCTCCACGGCCCCATCCTGCCCGTTATCAACAATGCCAAGCTGGCATCTATCGGCACCGAGGCCATCAAGGCGGCGTTGGGCGAGGATGCCATCGGCCACAAAGACCTCAACATGGGTTCGGAGAGCTATTCCTACCTCAGCACCTACTATCCCGGCGTAATGATGCGTATCGGCATCGGCAACGAGGAAGAGGGCATGACCATCGGCGGCCACAACCCCGGATATGACCTTGACGAGAGCGGCCTGCCCTACGGCACAGCAGCCTATGTTGCAGCCGGCCTCGGTTTCCTGAACTCTGACGAAGTCGTTGAGAACGAGGGCAATGACGACCTGAGAAAGAAGAACATCGACGAGATGTATCAGTTCACCAGCAGCGTTGTTCCTCCTCATCTGGATAAGGACAATATGTAAGAAATAATTCTCTTATGCTCAATAAAAAGATGGCGTTTTGGGTTTGCCTGATTTTTGTGTTTTGCGGCTTATTGCTTATAAACTCGAACAAATCAAAACCGGATATTTCTTCAGAAAAGAAATATATAGAACGTAAGGAAGAATACCAAAAGATCCTTGAGGAAGCTATTGCTTCGCTCAGTTCGGTCGATTCTGTCGAAATGCTGGATTTTACGCCATTGAGAACCCCGGAATATTATAAAACATCGGAACAGCTTATGCCCGAGGATCACATTATCTTGGATGCTTACCTCGCATCTGCAAGTTATGACGAGGAAAGCACCTCGGAGTATCTTGAAACTGTGATTTATGAAGAGCTTGAGGGTGAATATTATTATTGTATTCAGTTTAAGCTTTCCGATGGCAGCCGTCTTTCTTTCCAAAGCTATAATGGCACAGGTTCTGCTATCGTAAGGCTTAAAAATATGCAGAACAAGCTGATGGCGGTATCGGTTTTTACGCCGGACAGAGCTGCGGTGAATGAGTTGTTTAATATGATGGGGCTGGAATATCCGTAATAACAACATAACAGTAAAAGACCTCCTTCGGGAGGTCTTTTGTTTTTACTGTTGACAATATAGTCTCCCTATGATAATATATAAATGTGGTTAGCGCTTGCTAACCAACGAGGCTGAAGTATTAGGCCTTTTATTTTAAACCATAGGTTAGCTCTTGCTAACCAAAGCGAAAGAGGGAATTGTCCCTTTTATTTTACATCAATGGTTAGCCGCTGCTAACCAAGAAGAGGGAAGCCATGAAAAAGCTTGAAGCTATAATCGCCGACAACTGTGCACCCGTGATCATGGGTGTAAAAGCCTCCAATCTTGTATCCTTCAGCCGCAGAGGATTCTGCGTAAGTGATGAAGCGATCGAAGGCTACTGCGAAATGTTTGAGAGGTTTGGAATAAGCTCTTTCAGGCTGTGCGGCTGTGAATACAGCACGCTTATCCTTTTTTATCGCGAGGATATGCTTGAAAAGCACCTCAGCCGTCAGAGCGCCAGATATATTCTCTCGCGCTGCGGCTATCCCGAGGGGGATCACAAGGTCCTTCTCGCACATCTTGCATCCCGATTTGCCGAAGAGGGCGGATTCCCTCACGAAGTCGGCCTGTTTCTGGGATATCCCCCGGCTGATGTGCTGGGTTTCATGACCAGGAAGGGAAAGGAATGCAAAGACAGCGGATATTGGAAGGTATATTCCTGTGTCGACAGGGCGCGCACGGCCTTCAGGCTGTATGACCGCTGCCGCGAGGAAGTATCAGATATGACAAAGAAAGGCTGTGGCCTTTCGACTGTTCTCAAGTTCAAAGGAGGAAAATATTATGAAAATGTCGATCATCTACTGGTCGGGAACTGGTAACACATCTGCAATGGCCGATGCGATTGCTGAGGGCGCAGCGGCAGCAGGAGCTGAGGTTAATAAGCTCGAGGTGTCTTCTGCATCGCTGAACGATATTCTCGAGGCCGATGTCGTGGCTCTCGGCTGCCCCGCAATGGGAGCAGAGGTTCTGGAAGAGAGCGAGTTCGAGCCCTTCTATCAGAGCATCAGGTCAAATCTTTCGGGCAGAAAGATCGGTCTGTTTGGCTCTTACGGCTGGGGCGACGGCGAGTGGATGAGAAACTGGCACGATGATGCCGCAGCTGCCGGCGCGGTGTTCGGAGCCGAGGATCTGATGGTCTGCGGCGCGCCCGAAGGCGGCGAATGCAGCGAGTTCGGCAAAGCGCTTACAAAGTAAATATACTCAAAGACCTCCTTCGGGAGGTCTTTTCTTTTATATTGATCCCGTATGTGGTAAAATAAAAGAAAAACCCCCGTGGGAGGCCATAATATGAATAACCTGATGAGCAGAACATGGCTCGAGATCGACCTCGATGCCATTGAAGAGAATTACAGACGCATCAAGCGAGATATAGGCGAGAGCGAGATCATGGCGGTGGTGAAGGCCAACGCTTACGGCCTGGGTGCGCCTGAGGTCTCGAAGTTCCTCGAGGAGATAGGAGTTCGTTTCTTTGCTGTGGCCTGCCTTGAAGAGGCGCTGGAGCTGCGTCAGGCCGGCATCAGGGGCGAGATCCTCACCCTCGGCCCCATTCTGCCCGAACAGACCGAAGCAGCGATCGGGAATAATATCACCACCAATATAATCGGCATGGAGCACGCAGAGGCACTGTCGGCCGAAGCCGTTAAGCTGGGAAAGAAGATGAAGGGGCACATCAAGCTCGACTCGGGCATGGCTCGTTTCGGCCTTGTGCTTGAGGGCAGGGTCGACGAAGCTGTTGAAGAGACCCTCCGCATTGCGGCTATGCCCGGGCTTGGGGTGGGAGGCGTCTTTACCCATTACACCGATGCCGACCTGCCACAGGGCGACGACTTCAATAAGCATCAGATCGCCCTTTTCGACGAAGCGACCGATAAGCTGCGCGCGAGAGGCCTTGTATTCAAGAAGCACAGCGCCAGCTCACACTTCACCTCCATCTATCCCCAGTGCCACAACGACTATGTCCGTGTCGGCTCGCTGCTGCTGGGCACCGACACCGACCTGCCCTATGGCACTCAGAGCGTTCACGCCACACAGCTCAAGAGCCGCATTTATCAGATCAAGGAGGTGGAGGCAGGTCGCCCCGTAAGCTATGGCCCCATTGCTTACACAATGCGCAGGACAAGGCTGGCCATCGTGCCCGTAGGCTATGCTGACGGCCTGAGGCGCACCATTCAGAACAGGGCATCGCTGATCGTCAACGGAAAGTTTGCCCCCATCATCGGCAAGATCTGTATGGATTACCTTATGCTGGACGTCACCGACATCGAGGCCGAGGTGGGCGATATCGTCACCGTCTTTGGCCGTGAGGGTGAGGCAAAGCAGGAGCTCTGGCAGATGGCCGAACTTTACGGAGGAACGATGGGCGAGGTGCCCACAGTGCTCACACCCCGTGTGCCGAGGATATACCTCAGAAACGGAGAGATTTTGGGGTAAAATCGGCGAAGAAAACATCACATAAATATGAAAAACCTCACCTTAACGGTGAGGTTTTTGTCTTTGATCAGTTTTCGTTGGAAATATTGGCAGTACGTGCGCGCTTTGCATTGGTTTTGCGGTGACCCTTCCAGAAGGGGAAGGCCAGTCCAAACAGCATGGGGAAGATCTCAAGCCTTCCCAGCAGCATGTCGAGGATAAGGACTATCTTGGAAAGGACCGAATATTCC
>JAFOHJ010000250.1 GCA_017421885.1 Clostridia bacterium | reverse complement strand
GGCGGGTTCACCAAGCTGACAGCCGACCTTATCGACCGGCATTGCCTTATCCTTGCCATATGCATTTCGCCCTTTATAAATCTTATCATCGAGATGCTCAGCCGCCATTCGGTTTTCAGGGGGCTTCAGCATATCTTCGATGCGCCCGTTCCCTTTGTATATAACAGTCTGCTCATCGCAGTGACTATGGTGGTATCTACCCTTTTTAAGAAGAGGATATTCACCATGCTGCTCGCGGCCTGCATATGGCTGTGCGGCGGCCTCGTCAACTGTGTGCTGCTGTTTATGAGAGTCACGCCCTTCTGTGCGGCCGACTTCCTCAACATCAAATCGGCCTTTGATGTCATGCATATATACATGAAGACATGGCAGATAGTGCTCATGTTTGCAAGTGCTGCGGTGTTTATCATTTTCATGGTGATCCTTTACATCAAGGCACCCAAGCTGAAGGTATATTATAAAATGCAGCTGTCTGTGCTTCTGATCGCAGCTCTGATCTTTGGCGGATGCCATATATGGGCCACAGGAGTGGGATACCTGCCCGAGGTGTTCGGCAATCTTGCCGATTCCTACCGCGATTATGGCTTTGTCTACTGCTTCGTCACAAGTGTTGTCGACCAGGGCGTTGACGAACCCGACGACTACAGCGATGAGACTGTAGACGATATCCTGGGAGAAATCGTCGACGACATCGAGCCGCCGGTCGTTCAGCTGGATGATCCCAATATCATCATCGTTCAGCTGGAATCCTTCTTCAATGTCAACAGAATGAAGGATATAACCTTCTCGGAGGACCCCATACCCAACTTCACGCGGTTTATGGCTCAGAATCCTTCGGGCATTTTCACTGTGCCCTCGATAGGCGCGGGAACGGTTAACAGTGAGTTTGAGGTGCTCACCGGAATGAATCTCGACTATTTCGGCACCGGCGAATATCCTTATAAGACCATCCTTAAAGAGTCGGTCTGTCCTTCGCTGTGCTATGATCTCGATGAATATGGCTATAAAAGCCATGCTATCCATAATAACGACGGCACCTTCTATGACCGCCACATGGTCTATCCTAACCTCGGCTTCGACGACTTTACTGCCATCGAATATATGAAAGAGGTGCGCATGAACCGCCTCGGCTGGCCCAAGGATGTCATGCTGACCGATCAGGTCATCAAGGCTCTCGATTCCACCGAAGGCAGCGACTTTGTCTATGGCGTATCGGTGCAGCCTCACGGACGCTATCCCACCGAAAGGCTGGAAAGCGACGAATATTATATCGATGTATACGGCTGTGAGACTCTGGAGCAGACCAACCAGTGGAGATACTATGTAAATCAGCTCCATGAGACCGATTTCTTTGTCGCTCAGCTGGTCACGGCCCTCGAGTCGAGAGGCGAGCCTTATATTGCTGTATTTTACGGCGACCATCTGCCCAGCCTTGATATTCAGAACGAAGATCTTGCGGTGGGCGATGTGTTTGACACCGATTATTTTATCATCACCAACACAGGCGCACAGTCAGACAAGGAGGACATCGAGGCCTATCAGCTGTCAGCCAAGGTGCTCGACATGGCCGGACTTGAGGGCGGCGTAATAGTCGGCCTCCATCAGACCGGCTCGGAGGATGCCGATTATCAGGAAAAGCTGGAGCTGTTGGAATATGATATCCTTTATGGCGATAAGGCGGTCTACGGCGGCATGATGCCCTATGAGCCTGCCGACATGAAGATGGGTCTTGACGAGATAAAGATCACATCTTACGAGCTCAGGGAAGATGGCCTTTATGTATCGGGCGAAAATCTTACCGGTTACAGCATGATCTTCGTAAACGGCGAGCCTTTCGGTAATACAGTCAAGCTATCGCCCGATGTCCTTATGACCGACGACACCGGTCTTGAGCTGGGAGATATCATCACTGTTGCCCAGGTAGGCAACGACGGTTATCCCCTCAGCCATTCAGATGAAGTTATATTCGACCTTAAATAAATCTTAAAACTATCTTAAACCCACCGGTATTGACCGGTGGGTTTATCTGTGCTATAACTGTATTAAGATGATTAGTACAGTTGCAGCTTATCTAATACACGAAAACGGAGGTGGAATTTTGATAGGACTTAACTACCGTGATTCCCGCCCTATCTATGAACAGATCAAAGATAATTACCGAAAGCTCATCGCTTCGGGAGCCATGGCGCCCGGCGAAAAGCTGCCTTCGGTGCGAGAGCTGGCCTCACAGCTGGCCATCAACCCCAACACCATCCAGCGTGCCTATCGAGAGCTGGAGGGAGAGGGATTTATCTACACCATTCCCGGTAAAGGATGCTTTGTCGGCAGCGAACAGGAGGTAGACAGAGGACGTATGAATCAGCTTTTAACCGAGTTTGACTCGATCATCGAGCAGCTGACCCTTATAGGTGTAAGCTGTGATGAACTTATCCGCAGGATCTCTGAGAAAGGAGGAAAGGAAGAATGATCGAAGTAAAGGATCTCATCAAGAGCTTTGACGGCTACCGCGCCCTCAACGGCCTGAGCCTCAATGTGCCCAAAGGCGGCATATACGGCCTTGTAGGCCCCAACGGAAGCGGCAAGTCGACGGTTATCCGCCACATCACCGGCATTTACCGCCCCGAAAGCGGAAGCGTCAAGGTAGATGGGCAGGATGTATATGAAAATGAGGCAGTAAAGGGCCGCATAGCCTATATCTCCGACGATGTTTATGCCTTCCTTTCGGCCAACATCCGCGATATGCGTGATTTTTACAGGGGAGTATATCCTAGATTTGACCTCGATAGGTTCGAGAAGCTCCGCGAGGCTTTCCAGCTGGACGAGCGCAAGGCTATCAGACATTTCTCCAAGGGTATGCAGAAGCAGGCGGCCTTCTGGCTGGCCATGTGCTGTAGGCCCGACTATCTGGTGCTCGACGAGCCGGTCGACGGCCTCGACCCTGTCATGCGCCGCAAGGTGTGGAGCATAATCATGGGCGATGTTGCCGACAACGGCACAACTGTGCTCGTATCGTCGCACAACCTGCGTGAGCTTGAGGACGTTTGTGACCATGTAGGCATTATCGAGAAGGGCCAGGTGCTCATCGAGCGTTCGCTCAGCGAGCTTCAGGACAATATCGTCAAGCTTCAGGTGGTATGGCGCGAGGGTGAACCCGACCTGAGCAGCCTCGACCTGCTGCACAGGAGCTCGTCGGGCAGGGTGCACACCCTTATCGTTCGTGGAACACAGCGTCAGGTAGCCGAGAAGATCGGATATCTTCAGCCGCTTTTCTTCGACATGCTGCCCCTTACACTTGAAGAGATATTTATTTATGAACTGGGAGGTGCGGAGAATGACATCGGCAAATCAGTTATTTAACATCACCATTGCCCGAAAAGCCTTCAAGCGCACCATGCCGGTGTGGCTCATCCATGCCATCGTATGGGCCTTTGCCCTTCCTGTCGTGGTGGGCAATATGCTCAGCTACGGCTACAGCGACAGCCTTGAGATAGCCCATTATGCAATGCAGATGGCTCTTATCCTGGGCGCAACGCTGGGCTTCGGCGCCTGTGCCCTTATGAGCGAGCTTCTGACCGGCTATCTCTATTCGACACGAAGCATCAGCCTTTATCACTCGATACCCATAAGGCGCGAGTGCCTCTTTATCACTCACACAGTCGTTTCGCTGGCGGCACTGCTGCTGCCCGCCGCTGCCTGTACGACAATTGCAATGGCAATGTGCCCTGCCGCAGCCGGATATATGGTGCAGGCAGTCGGTATCTACAGCCTGATGGTGGTTTTCTTCACCGGCTTTTCGATGCTCTGCTGCCATGTCACCGGCCATATAGCCGTCGGCACAGTGGTTTATATCATCCTTAACTTCACAGCCATCGTGGTCGAGTATGTTATCAAGTATATATGCTCTTTCTTCTACTATGGCTACGAGCCGGTAGGATTTATTTTCGAGAAGCTGTGCCCATATTCTATATGGTCACCAATACCGATATCGAAAGGATCACAGATTCTGTCGACCAGATGACCATCGGATACAGGTATGACGGATTCGGATATCTTGCATGCATCGCTATTGTCGGCCTTGTAATGATGGGCCTCGCATGGCTGCTTTATAAGGCTCGCCGCAGCGAGGCGGCAGGCGAGGTCATCGCTCATGCTCCTCTGCGTCCCGTCTTCAAATACTGCATGACAGCAGGATTCTCGCTGATCATCGGACTGCTGTTCTACGCCATTTCCTATATGGCGAGATACGGCAGCGACACCCATTCGATCGTATGGTTCGGCATCTGCATGGCGGCCGGCGGCGCCATCGGCTACTGGGGTTCCGAGATGCTTCTTCGCAAGAGCCTCAGGGTCATCAGATCCGGTTGGAAGGGCTTTGCGGCCGCAGTTGTCTGCATCGCGCTGTTCTGCACCGTGCTTAATGCCGACCTGCTGGGCGTCGAGACCCGTGTCCCCGACCTTGAAG